>CAKRWZ010000005.1 GCA_934418295.1 uncultured Mediterraneibacter sp. | reverse complement strand
AATGCAGGCAAGTATAGAGGACTTCCGTATACACAGGTGAACCGTGGATTTTCGAACCCGAATGCCAGCGTAGTTCAGTCCAGAATAGATAACGCCATCAAGGGAACTGATGAAGTGAAAGGTGTAGATTGTTCTTCCGCAGCATCCTTTGCATTGCGATATGCGACTAAAAACAATTCGGAAGATAATAATTTTTTAAAAGCCAAGAATGGCACCTATGTAGGGTCGTGTTTCCTGTATGATGGAATGAATATAACGTCAGGGAAAACTGCTACGGGGTATTTATATCGAGATGATTTAACTTATGTGGGTTCGTATGGCAGTTATACGGGCTATAAAACTGCAGGGTATACTGACAAGATTTTAGTTGCGTTGGAAAGTGGTAGCTATTATGACTATGGAGATATCTTTAGCAATATTTATGCGAAAATCAGACCGGGCGATATTATCGTCAGATATCACAGTAACGGGGCAGGTCATATTGCGTTGGTAACAGGTGTGAAAATAATTTATAAAAATAATCGCATTGACACATCAGCTAGTAAGGTAGTTATTACAGATCAAAATAGTCCTAACGTGACGAGTAATTCAGCATATAAGAGTTCGTGGCGAGTAGGTAGGGAAATTTCTTTTCAAAAGATGGAGGAAGTTGGATTTTTACCAGTCACATTAAACCAGTGGAAAGAAACATACCAGATTAAATATGATTTGAATGGTGGGACTGGAACGGTGACAAATCAGCAGAAAAAACAGTATCAGGCCATAAATCTTAGAACGAGCATTCCTTATAAAGCAGGATATACCTTTATTGGATGGAAAGCAGGAAATTCTGTATATCAGCCGGGGGAAAGATATGATGAAGAGCAGTCAGTGACATTATCCGCTATCTGGAAAAAGCAGGAGGATACTTCGGATGGAAAACAGGATCCGGAAAAACCTGCTTCGTTTGTTCGTATCGCGGGAGACACCCGCTATGAGACTGCGTTGAAGACTGCGGATGCGTTAAAGAAGAGTCTGGGTGTTGATAAATTCAGCGATATCATCGTAGCGGATGGCAACAATTATCCGGATGCGCTGGCAGGCAGTTATCTTGCAAAGGTGAAGAAGGCGCCGCTCATCCTTGTGGATCGCAGCGTAGCAAGCGAAAAAATGATCGGGGAATACATCGAAAAGAACCTGTCGGATAAAGGAACCGTTTATCTTCTTGGCGGAAGCGATGTCGTGACGGAACGCTTTGAAAAGAGTCTGAAGGGCACCGATGTCAAGAGACTGGCGGGCGATACTCGCTATGAGACGAATCTTGAGATCTTGAACGAAGCAAAGGCGTTGAAGGAAGATCTGCTGGCGTGTACAGGAGAAGGCTTTGCAGACAGTCTCTCTGCATCCGCAGTCGGCAAACCGATCCTGCTGGTAGATAATCGAGGCTTGATGGAAAATCAGAAAACCTATCTGGATAAAGCGAACGTGCAGGATATCTATCTCATCGGCGGAGCTGATGTAGTCAGCGATAAGGTGGGAAAAGAGTTAAAGTCTTATGACAAGGACAGCAAGACGGAACGTATCGCAGGAGACAATCGTTATAAGACGTCTGTAGCGGTAGCGAAGGCATTTTTCCCAGACAAGTGTGATACAGCAGTGTTGGCATACGGTATGAAATTCCCGGATGGGCTGGCAGGCGGACCGTTGGCTATCTCGATGGAATCACCGCTGCTGTTGGTAGAAGATACCGCTTACGCAGATGCGAAAGCCTACGGAAGCTCTGTGGGGATCAGCAGACTGGCTGTACTGGGAGGAACAGATGTGATCTCGGATGCGACAGTTAAGAGGATTTTGCAGTAAAGCAAAGCAGGAAGTTGTAAAACTGGTTCGAAACTCTTACGGAAAAGGATATTATAATGAGAAGAATATTTAGGCGACCAATTGCAGTGATTCTTATTTTAGTAGTTCTGGTAGTTTCTTGTGGGACTATTATGTTTGCCATGCCTAGAGAACATAAATTTAATGCAAATAAGAAATTGCTGGACTCTTTGATAAAGGACAGACCGTGGGTTTTGGAATCATTAGTTTATGGTAATATTGAGGATAATCCGTATTCTCAGAACCCTGAAGTGAACACGAATGGCTCAACTTTTTTAAAAACGGAATTATTGGATAATTACCAGGAAAGCAAACTTTTAAAGGGCTTGGTATCAGCGATTGAAGTATACGAAAACCCAAAAGAATATTTGGCTCAACTAACAGAGGAGGAAATTGAGCTTTTAAGTGATGCTTTTGGGGTTGATACCTCTGACTCACTGGCAAATGCAATCGATGGATGGTTAAATGGAATTGATGAATTGCGGTATGAAAGTATTTTGAATGATGTACTTTTATCAAATTACACATCTACTTATGGGAGTTCGCTTTTTGATACTGATTTGAAATTAGAAACATTGCGTCAAAGGGCTGCAGTATACAACAAGCTTTCTTCATATCAAACTGCTCTGTCAACTCATTTGAACCTTACAAACAAGCAATCTTCGATTATAATATATGACCCAACTAATTTTGTAGAAGATGAGTATGAGATTACAACAGAAGATTATGTAAACAACATGCTGGGAGCATATGATGAAAATTTAAAAACATATTTAGAGCAATCTATAAATTTACCGGGATTGGAGGGGAAAAGCGCATTAAAAGGTAAAATGCTTTCAACTTCGGCACTTGCGATGTCTTTAGCATGTGAATATGCTGTGGGAAATGATAACTCCAGCGTAATGCATGAAATGTTCCGAGAATACTTATGTGATGACGTGGTAGCATCATTAGATGCTTTAGGAAGTGTTTTGGATTTAGAAAGCTATTCGGTGAACCAGGCAATTATGTTAGAAGCACTTGTAAATCAGAAGAATACGACAGTGGATACGATGAAACGGCTATCTGATATTAGTACAGACAAGAATATGGAACAGATGTTAATGCATTATGTAGAGCTTTGCGAAAAGCAGGGTGATACCAATACCCTTTCTTATGATAATGTGGTTGCTTATTTGAAAAATCAAAATACAGTTCCAAATTTAATGGAAAAGCTGGCTAAAAAAGGTGTAACGAGTTTTTTGCAGGAACCTCTTAATTATAATGGATGTAGTGATTATGTTCTATCAAATACGATTGCGGATGGACTGTCTAAAAGTGCGGCGGTTGTTTCTCTAGGTGTTTGGCTAGGAGATCAGATTACTGGAATAAAAGGGGCATCTAAGAGTATTTTTTTATGCAAATCTGTTGATCGTCTTATTGATAACATGGCAGCATTGTATTCACAGGATTTAGAATCTTACAATCGTGATAAGACGGAAAAAAATGCAGAGAAGGTTATTAATGACCTGGAATTATTGAAGAAGTTGAGACTGTATGGAGAAAAAGTAGCGGTAAATGCTTCGAAATCACAGCTTGATTCATGGATTGGTGCATTGCTGAGCGATGACAGCGATTTAGCAAGTTTGGAATCACGATATCAGGCGAATATTGATTTGCTTTTGGGGTGTGACATTTCACAAGTTGGGAATACGCCATTGAATTTATCTCAAGGAGAGAGCCTTAAGGTTTATTATGATGATGTTTCTAAACCATATACAACGATGGGGATATGTCAGAAAGATAAGGAGTATTTTTATCCTGAGGTGGAGTATCAGCTGTTAGGCGGAGTTGCTTTGAATGGAGGAACATTGAGTTTGACAGGCTTATCAGAGAAGAGTATTTATATCCCTAATATAACCTGCACAGGTAATTCAACAATTGAACTTGAAGGGGAGAATATTGCAATAGGAAATATAAACAACACAGGGAACTTAAACATACATGTTTCAAATAATGGAAAACCAGTCACAATTGCAGAGCGTTTGACAAATCAGGGGACCGTTATAGTTACTGGAGAAAAAGGGCAGAATGATCAAATTGAGGTCTATATGCTTGACAATAATTCTCAGCTCAATTTGCAGGATATAACGTGTCAGATAAAAGGAAATATGTCTAACAATGGTGTTGTCACAGGAAATATAGAATTGTGTGGAAATGGGGACCAGCCTTATGATAATGGATACTTTCAATATGGGGTACAATGCTTGACGGGAAATGGTACAATTACCTCACTAACTTTTAACAATACAACAAAAGATGGAGTTAAAGTCGGTGGAAGGCAGACTGTTACAGGTAGATTAGAAAACTCTTCTACAAAGGTGGTGGCAGGAAAAAATATCGTGGTAACTGGAAATTGTAGTATTAAAGATAATTATTATAATGCTGCAGTTACATTAAAAGATTATAAATCAATTAATCCTCTAGAACTAAAGGGGGATACTTATATTGAAGGTGATGTAACTTTGCAGGAAGAGTCCGTTGTAATGCAACGTTTATTCTTGACTAATCTATGTCAGAGCTTAACTCTTGAGAAAGATTTATTAGTTAAGGATGATCTGCAGTATTCATCAGGGAAACTCAAAGGTGGAGGTTGGCTAAAGCTTTGTGGGGATATGAACAGTACAGCAAGTTCTCCTGCGATTGAAAAACTGTGCTTTTCTGGAACAATTTCTCAGAAAATGGAGATTGCTTCGGCGTTGAAAGTTAAAGATTTAAACAGTATAAATTCTTCAAAAGAAGGAGTCTCGTTTGATGGGGTGATTGAAGTGACTGGAAAGTTGTATGCTGGGGATAAATCTAGTTATAAAAATGGAAAAAATATTGTAATGACTGAAAGTGCGGTAGTTGTGGATAACCGTATTATTGGAAATATTTCTGCCAGAAACTGGACCTGTAGCCGCCCAGTTGAAGTTGAGGGAAACCTTTATACCGAGGATGTTGTTAATATAAACAATAACACTACGTTAGAAGTAAAAGACTATCGGCAGAAGTCGGGAGAGTTGAATATTGAAACGGGAAGTAAATTGCTTTGTGGAAATAATTACATAAATAATGGGACGGCAAATAATAATGGGGTAGTTGTAGTGACTGAAGATAGTTCGTTTCGTGATACACAGAGTGGGGGAAGGTTCACCTTTAAGGGCGATGTTTCAGGAATGGCTGAACTTTTCCCAGCAGAATTAGAATTTGAAGGGAAAACGGGACAATCCTTTTCTAATTCGGGTGAAACAACTGTGAAATCTCTTACTATCAATAATAAATCAAAGGATGGATTTTATGTAGGAAGCGTAATAAATGTAACAGAACAGTTTAATAATAATTGCTCCAAATTAGTGAATGGGAAAAATATAAAGCTTCGAAATAGTGCTAATTATTTTTCGAAGGGTGTATCGAAGGGGGATGTAACAATAACTGGTGATTTTCTGATAGATTCCAATACGCCGATGACGATCAATGGGAAGCTTTATGTCGATGAGGGAGCGGAGTTGCGGATTCCATCAGGAGGTAAATTAGTAGTGAAGCAAGGGTTGCTTTCCTCTTCGGGCATAATTTATATAGACCAAAATGGGAAGCTCCAAATCAATGATTATTGGAAATCTCAAAAAGATACGGTTGAGGTAGATGGAGAATTGATTGTTAAAGGGGATGCTGATTTTTATTCAAGTATCATAAATGCAGCAGGGTTGATTTCTTTTAAAGGTGATGTGCGGGTTTCATCGGGTACGTGGAATAATCCCAATATATCCTTTGTTGGAAAACTGCCGCAAAACATATACGGAGACTCTGTCAATGTAAATAACCTGACATTTGATAATGAATCAAAAGCAGGGGTAGATATTCAAGCAATTATATACTGCTATGGCGATCTATTAAAGAATGTTACGGCGATAAGCCATGAGGAAAATTTAAAGCAAAAGTAATAAGGAGGTTTAGGTTTTCATGAAGAAATTAATGGTATATATAGGAGCGATTATGATCGCAGCTGTGGCAACTTTTAATATGAATCCTCCCGTTTTGAATGCATATGCTGAATCAGAAAATATGGGAACAGCAGCTAATCCATACATTATTATGAATGCAGAACAGCTTCAAAATGTAAATAATGATGTATCAGCACATTATAAACTGGGAGCGGATATTGATCTTAAAGGAGTGGAATTTACTCCAATCGGAAATGCGGATACTGGTGCTTTTTCTGGATCTTTTGATGGAAATGGGTATGTTATTAAGAATCTTTCGATAGATGGCGGGAAATATGCAGGGTTATTTGGCTGTAATGAGGGAAATATATCCAATATAAAAATACAAAATATAGATGTGCAAGGTTCTCGATTTATTGGAGGCATTGTAGGAGACAATGAGGGAAATATAAAAGATTGTGCTGTAGAATCAGGTCAGATTATAGGGACAGAATTTCTTTGGAATGCAAGGGTAGGTGGTATTTGTGGAATTAATAATGGAAATTTGGAGGGGGATTTTAGCAATGCCGCAAAGATTGAAGTACAGATTGCTACTGGTGAAACCAATGGAATTGGAGGTATTATTGGTTACAATCAGTCGACACTTGAAATGTCAGCGCATAATGAAGGGGGGATATCTTTTAATAAGTCAGCCTCGGCAACGATAGCGATAGGTGGCGTAATTGGGTGGAATATGGCTGAAATAAAACTGAAAAATTCAAGCAATTCGGCAGACTTAATTGGAGTTGGAGCTGGAGAATATCCTTATGGAAAAAATTATGCAGGAGGCCTGGTTGGAAACAGTCAGAAGTCAGTTAATTGTTTAAAAAGTTGCAATTCAGGAGATGTTGTACTACATAATAGACTGATGGGTGACATTATTTCAGGTGGAATTTTAGGCTATAGCAAGGAGATTGCTACTGTTACAAATTGCTATAATACAGGAAAAATTATAGCTTCGACAGGCTATAATTCTTGTGCTGCAGGAATAGTGGCACGTGGGGAAGGATCCGTTAGTGAATGTTTTAATTCGGGATTCATTCGTGCGTATTGTGGAGAAGGGGGACTTACGAGTCGAATGTATGCATATGGCTATGGAATTGCGTATGATATGTCTTCTTCGGACTGTTATAATACTGGGAATATTCAAACATGGTCAAATGATTACCGTGCTTCTATTGAATCGGTTGGAGTGAATACAGGCAGTCACAATTATAACAGTGGAAGTATTATAGGAGGAACATGGTCAGAACCAATACTAGGCACGTCAGAAAATGGTAATTATGCATTAAAAGGTGCATTTTATGGAGGAAGAGTAAGTCTTGATAGCAAATATATTAGTGATACTAATTTGAAGAGGGTTGATTACTTGCATGGATTTGATTTTGGAGATATATGGAGCATAGATGGTAATAAAAATAGTGGATATCCAGGCTTAATAAGAACAAAATCGGCGTTAATGATGAATGAGTCTAACAAAGTAATGAAAGTCAGTGATACTTTGGATTTAAAGGCTTATAACACACAGGGCGTAGCAAATGATATTTCGTGGAATATTTCGGCTGGAAATGATAGTGTAATGGTTGATGATAATGGCAAAGTAAAAGCTACAGCTCCTGGCTTTGCAACTATTACAGCAAAGAATACGCATGGCCAAAAGGCAAACTGCAACATTTATATTATAGAGCGCAATGATTCGATTAGTGTGGAAAATTTTTCCGTTCCTGTTGGGGAATATGAAGAAAAGAAGGTGCGCCTAGGAAATGGAAATTCAGATTACATAGTTGATTATTCCAGCTCAGATATGGATGTGGCTGAGATCAAAATTGAGAACGGACAGATTATAGAGGTATGGGGCGAACGTGCAGGAACAACGATAGTCAACTTTGAGACGGCATCAGGTGCAAAGGGATCCTGCAATATTACTATAACAAATGAAGCAAAAAAAATCTCTTTTGAATCCTCGTCCATAACCGTAGAACAGGGTGATACGAAACAATTGACAGCAGAGACAACCCCCAATCCAACATCTAGTAAGATCACTTGGGAATCAGCAGATGAAAGTATTGCATCAGTGAATCAGAATGGTGTGGTTACAGGGAAAAAAGCTGGGCGGACCCAAATAACAGTGAAAACAGATAATGGCCATTCTGCATCTTGTACAGTGAACGTAACTAATCCAGTACGTTCCATGAGTTTTGTACAGAAAGAAGTTACCCTATATAAAGGGGACTCCACAAATTTGGAGTTAGTGATCGATCCGGCAGATACGACGGATTCGATTTCCTATAGTTGCCCATATTCTTCTTGTGAATTAAGTGATGCTGGAAAAACGGGAGTAACGGTAACGAGTGCATGTACTGGAACATATGGGGTGACTGCAACATCGTCAAGTGGAGTCATCACATCATGTACTGTTAAGGTTATAGATTATCCGGTGATTGTTACAGGTGTTTCTATCAGTGATACAACAAAGATGATGAAGACAGGAGAAGTTTGTAAGCTGAATGCAGAAGTTGTTCCATCTAACGCAACTAACAAAACGATTCTATGGGAATCAACAGATAGTTCTGTAGCTAGCGTAGGCAAAACAGGAGTGGTAACAGCTTTTGGCGCAGGTAAAGCTGTAATTACAGCGACTAGCGAAAATGGCGTAATTGCTTCTTGTGATGTTACGGTGACAGGGGTTGCAAGCAAAAACACGGCAAAAATATATATTCCGCAGATTTTGGGAACAGATGAAGAATATGTTGATATTCCAGTTATGATCGAACATAATCCAGGAATTAATTTTGCCTCATTAAAAGTAGGCTATGATGGTGCTGCGATGGAAGCCGTGGAGGTGCAGAATGGAACGGTTTTTGGCTCTGTTTTAGGTAGCATTGATAAGGAAAATAATGAAGTGAAATTGAGTTTTACAAGCGATGAGAATATAAAAGAAGATGGCGTTTTGGCAATGATTCGATTTAAAATAACTTCAGCTGATGGAGAAAAGGAATATCCAGTAAGAGTAGGATATTATCCGGGAGAAATCAGAAGTAAAGATTCAGAAGCAGTTGCTGTGAATTTATCAGATGGACTGATTTCGAAGTCTGCATGTAGTCATACAAAAACTGAAGTACGAAATGTAGTAGATGTGCAATGTGAAAAGGATGGATATACAGGAGATACTGTTTGCAGTAAGTGTGGATATATTATTAAAACAGGGGAGATCATCAAGGCAACTGGACATCAATTTGGAGAATGGAAAATAATACAGAAAGCTACATATGAAAAAGAAGGAATAGAGAAGCGTGACTGTGAGAAATGCTCTACTAGTGAGACGCGAACTATTCCTAGACTGGATAAAAATAAAGAAAACAAAGAGCGTCTGTTTGGAACGGATAAATGGATTCGTATTGCAGGGGATACACGTTATGAGACTGCGTTAAAAACAGCGAATGCTCTGAAAAAAAGTATGGATATGAAGAGTTTCGATTCGATCATCGTAGCGGACGGCAACAATTATCCGGATGCGCTGGCAGGCAGTTATCTTGCAAAGGTAAAGAAAGCACCATTGATCCTTGTGGATCGCAGCGTGGCAAGCGAAAAAATGATCGGAGAATACATCGAGAAGAACCTGTCGGATAAAGGAACCGTTTATCTGCTGGGCGGAAGCGATGTCGTGACGGAACGCTTTGAAAAGAGTTTAAAGGACACTGACGTCAAGAGACTGGCGGGCGATACTCGCTATGAGACGAATCTTGAGATCTTGAACGAAGCAAAGGCGTTGAAGGAAGATCTGCTGGCGTGTACAGGAGAAGGCTTTGCAGACAGTCTCTCTGCATCCGCAGTCGGCAAACCGATCCTGCTGGTAGATAACCGAGGTCTGACAAAGGCGCAGAAAACTTATCTGGATAAAGCGAAGGTGCAGGATATCTATCTCATCGGCGGAGCTGATGTAGTCAGCGATAAGGTGGGAAAAGAGCTGAAATCTTATGATAGGGACAGCAAGACGGAACGTATCGCAGGAGACAATCGTTACAAGACGTCTGTAGCGGTAGCGAAGGCATTCTTCCCGGACAAGTGTGATACAGCAGTGCTGGCATACGGCATGAAATTCCCGGATGGACTGGCAGGCGGACCGCTGGCCATCTCAATGGAATCACCGCTGCTGCTGGTAGAAGATACTGCATATGCAGATGCGAAAGACTACGGAAGCTCTGTGGGAATCAGCAAACTGGCTGTACTGGGAGGCACAGATGTGATTTCGGATGCGACAGCTGAGAGGATTTTGCAGTAGAGCTGGATAGTACAATATGATTTGATAAAATGGAGCAGGAACAGCAGGTTTCTGCTCTGTTTTGATTTTTTGTTACATTTAAAGGGCGTAATATTACATAACAATAATGTTACAGAGAGGGATATGTTATAATTATTCAATTATAAGAAAAACTGCGGGAAATGATACAGGAAAAGAGGAGGAAGTTATGATTCATCAAAAAAGAAAGCTGGGATACTGTCTTTCAGTCATGCTGATATTGTCAATGATTTTGGCTCCGATTGCTGTGTATGGGCAGGAAACTTCAGATACGGAACAGGCAAGCAATCAGCAAGTGAAGCAGGAAACGGTTGATAATTCACTTGTAAAAGCGAGCAATACAAAAGTGAGCGTAAATAAAAGCTATTACAAACAGACTATGTATGGGAATACAAAAACATATTTCACATTTACTATTGGGTCCGGTGGATCTGTAGAGCCTTCGATATGGATTCTGAAAGACTACGCATACGCCTATGGGTGGGAACCTTCTTTTGAATTCCGGATCGTCAATGCATCGAATCATAATACTCGCTATATGGCGGGCACGGCACGTGTTGAAGAAAAAATGATAGGGGATAATAACGGATTAGAATATATGCGTATCACCTTGGGTAAAACACGTTTGCCCGCAGGAACTTATGCGTTGGAAGCTGAAAGCTATAAAATGAAAAATCATAACGTACCAATCAGTTTTAACATCAAATATGTAAATGAAAGTGGTTTGTCAAGCGTAGAGAGTGAGTTTAACAACACTAGAAACACTGCTGATGTGATTTCGAGGAATAAGACCTATCAGGGAAACAGCAATTATAAGGATTATGACTATTATAAAGTATCGATACCGTCCACCAGAGATACGACGATTACGTTAAAAACCCATTATGACTGGATCGAAGAATCAGGAGCCGGAGATGAAAATAAACGAGCCAGAAATAACAGCATAGAACTTCTTGATGCTAATGGAAACGTTATTATATCGGATTTTGGTTATTTGTGGGATAGTAATTCACCTACGATAGACAGCAATGGTGTGAGGTGGGCTGTTGTAAGCCAGACGAAAAGGCTGGCGGCCGGTACATATTACGTTCGGATCCAGGGTGATGAATCCTATGTATACGACCATTATGAGAATGGATATTCGCAGAAATATGAAAGTACGAGAGACTATTATTTCTCCGTTACCGATGATTCGGCGTTTACAAGAATCGCAGGAGCTGATCGGTATGAGACAGCATTGCAGATTGCCGATGTATTAAAAGGAAAAATTGGATCGGGAGGAAAGTTCCAGAATGTTGTTGTGGCCTGTGGCGAGAATTATCCGGATGCACTGGCAGGTAGCTATCTGGCCAAGAAAAAGAAAGCACCGGTACTGCTGGTACCGAATGGCGGATCCAGGGAGGATCAGATCGCATCATATATTCAGGCTAATATCAGCTCATCCGGCAATGTCTATATTCTGGGAGATGAAGGAGTTGTTTCAAAACGTTTTTACAATAAAGTTGCAGGATTCCAAGGCAGTAGCAGGGTAAAACGCCTGGGTGGAATCGATCGATATGACACGAATGATAAAATTTTAAGAGAGGCTGGAATAACTTCCTCTGATCGAGATATGATGGTTTGTACAGGTAATGGATATGCAGACAGCCTTGCGGCTTCGGCGCTGGGCAAGCCGATCCTTTTGGTCGATCGCGGTTTAACAACTGCGCAGCGACAGTATTTGTCTAATGGGAGCATTAAAAATATTTATCTGGTTGGAGGCGACGACGTGATTTCAAATTCGACGATGAATGCTATTAAAAACTGTAATTACAGTGCATCGGTCAGCAGGCTCGAAGGCAGTACCCGGTATGGGACATCCGTAGCAGTCGCCAGGAAATTTTTCTCAGGTAAAAGCAGTAATGTCGTAGTGGCTTATGGAGAAAATTTCCCGGATGGACTGGCTGGCGGACCGCTGGCAATGGCAACCGGCAATCCGCTTTTACTGGGGTGTAATACCAGCAGTGCTATGTCTCCGGTAATAAATTTTGCTACAAGTCAGGGAACCAGTGGCGGCTATGTTCTCGGAGGTGCGAGACTCGTGGACTCGTCGATGCTGAATCGGATGATAGGAAGGTAGAGAGACCTGTATGGATAAAGAGTTTTTTAATTTGACCGCAGGGTGGGGCTGATTGTTACATATGTGTATAAGTGTAAGATAAGAAGTGGTAGAGTGTATAATTAAGGTGTTCGGATTGAGGAGATTGAATGGTGCAATTATCGAATGAGTGATTTAGTAGGAAGGAGTGGAGTATGAAGAAACGATTGTTGGTAGTTATGCTTACTATTTGCATTGTATTTGGAATGACCGCAGTTGTTTTACCGGTCATCAGCCAGGATGTTAGTGCTGCTACTGCACAGAAAGGCACTGCAGGAGCATTGATACAAGAGGCCTTTAAATACAAGGGAAAGAGCCTCTCGCAAACGAAGAGTGCAATGAAGGCAAATCATGGGAAAAATTCCCTATACAAACCAAATCATAAGGGAGCGTGGTGTGCATGGTTTGTATCGAATTGTGCACAGTATACAGGATGTGATAATATTGCAAAGGGAAAAGGTACAGGTGATATATCTAGGGGTACGGTTAATAAAAAAGGTGGGAAAATTACATTCGTAGATTACGATTATTGGAAAAAAACAAAAAATCTTTATGAATCATCTAGAACCGAATATAGAAAAGATTATAAACCGAAAAAGGGGGATTTAGTTTTTTTTCATGACGGAGATTGGTCGGGAGAAAATGCAGAATGGCCAACGCATATAGGCATTGTCACAAATGCCAAAAGTAGTTCACATGTTAGTACGATAGAAGGAAATACAGGAGTTAGTATAGTCGATTATTATCCCAATAGGGGCGATTACTCAAATGGATATAAAGTCGCATACGTGACTCCTAAGTATGGAGATGTGTGTTCACATAAATCAACTAATACGAAAACAGGCGAATGTTCGAAATGTGGAATGGAGTATATCGACTATGATAAACCATCAACGTCAGCAGCAACATCATATGGAGATAAACGTTTTTATAAAATAAAAACGGAAACATATTTAAAGAAATATCCCGCTGCGAGTGCTCAGAATAAAAGCAGTTCAAAATTGTCTGCCGGAAAACACATTAGTGTAATCGGAACATTGGATAGTGGGAGATGGTATAAGATCAAATATGGCGGATCTTCGAAATATATTGGATATGTTCCGTCTAGTGCAATACAGAAATATACTCCGGGAAGCGATTCAACGATAAAATTTTCGGATGAAAAAGACGTGTATACAGTAGCGAAGGGAAGTAATCCTGGAATGTCTACGACAGTAAGCTCTAATTATCCGATTCGAACGATTACGGTGCAGATTGGAAATCATAAATACTCAAAGACTTTTAAAGATTTATATTTAAGTAAAGGTCTCAATATTAAAGAAAATGCAGGTATCAATTTCTCCAAATATGGAGCAGGTACAAGTAACTATAAGTTTACAGCAACCGATATTTCCGGCAAAACAGCGACAGCTACGGGACAGTTTGTTGTATATGATAAAGGTGTAAAACAACCAACTATCAGCGAAAAAAATACGAATACAGGCAAGACTGTAACGATCAAAAATAATGAGTCGAACGGGACGATATATTATTCTGTTAATGGAGGCTCTGATAGTAGTTCGACAAAATCCAGCGTTACGCTTAATTTAACGAAAGAAGGAACTTATAAATATAAGGCTTTTGTATGGACAAAAAATAAAAAACGTAGTTATAATGCAACTAAAAAAGTTTCTTTAACGCAGATAGGGATGCCATTAATCAATGTAGAACAGTCGGGAAAGAGCGGACAGGTAACGATCAAAACAACAAAGAGCGGCTCTTCTATCATGTACAAGGTGAATAATGGAGCATACAAAGCATATAACGGTAAAGTGTTCACGATCAATGATGGTGATGTAGTGAGTGCATATGCATATCAAAGCGGATATATCAGAAGCGATGTGCAGTCGTTCACCGCAGAATTCGCAGAACCGTCAGCCCCGGCGGTGACTCTTTCCAATGCTGATGGAAAGATCGCAGCAGGAAAGACGGCAACAGCAGTATGGAAGAAAGACAAGCGTGCCAGCAGCTACACAGCAAGACTGTACCGCAGCTCGGATAATTCCTTAGTAGAAGAAAAGGAAACGAAAGAATGCACCGAAAGTTTCACCATCAAGGATGCCGGTGAATATTACATCCAGGTAACGGCATCCAATGAGCTGGGAGACAGTGAACCGAGTGAAAAATTAGCTGTGGAAGCAGTTGCACCGCTGACAGTGATATTCAAAAACGGACCGGAGGAAAATGCTGAGATTCTGGCACAGGTAAAAGCGGATTATGGAAGTACACTTTCAGAGATCACAGCACCATCAAAGAAGGGATATGACTTTGAAGGATGGGAGAATGCTGCGACAGGAGAGATCTCAAAGAATGCGTACAGCAAAAATGTCGTAAAGGAAGATAAAATCTATATTGCATCGTATGAAAAAAAGACTTATGAAGTCAAGATCTACGATACACAAGGCAAGCTGATCGGGACTCAGAAGGTGAAGTATGAGGAAAGTATCGATACAGAGCCACTGATGGAGGCTGTCAATGCAAGTCTTAAGAAGGGTCACGTTTTCACCGGATGGTCGGTAACGCACACTTCGGATGGAAGCAGCAACGGCGACTATACAAAAGTAGATTCCGATATGGAAGTTTATGCAGTAGCAAAATGGGAAAATGAAGAACTTCCGGTAATTGCAGAAATCCAGTCGGCTGAACAGACGTCAAACGGAAAATATGTCAATGCAGAAGTCAAACTGACAACAAAAGAGGATACAGATTTGAGTATGTATCTGGTCGCTGCATTGAAGTCTACGGATACGCAGACCGGGGTACAGAAGACTGTTTATGCAGATCGGAAGATCGTATATCTGGATGCGGCCGATCCGAATAGTGAGTCAGAGAAAACGGTGACACTGAAACTTAAAACCGGAAGCGAAGCGATCAGTACGATCGAAGTCATGGCATTGCAGTGTAATGAAGATATGACAACTGGCAGCGCCTATTCCGCGACGGTCGAATCTGCTGTAACAGTAAGCAAGAGATGGGGGACCCCGTCAGAATGGAGTGAAACGAAACCAGAAGCGAAAGATACTCGTATGATCGAAGAAAAGACACAGTATCAGTATCGAGATACAGTTACTACATACAGTGGAAAGGATTCTTTGGATGGGTACACGAAGATCGGAACGGAAACTCTCAGCACGACGTATGGACCTTGGAGAGCTTCGGCGCCGTCGACGGGAACAACAGTGGCAGATACTGCCAAAACTGTTGTCAGCAAAGAGACTTATACAGCAGGAAAGTGGTATTCATGCTATTGCAACTGTAAAAAAGTAGCGTGGAAGACAACATCAGGAAGCTGTAAATACTGTGGAGGAAAGACGAAAAACAAGCTGGTCGTTTATACGAATCCAAGTGTAACTGCTACTTATTATGACAGCAGCGATAAGTCATATTATTTCAATACAAAATTAACAGTGAATCAGTCTGGAAATGTGCGCCTGATCCACTGGAATGGAAGTGCAGTAGATTCCTTTGAAACAAAATCGACGAAAGCTGCGGCATATGATAAAAAACCACATACCTATCTTTGGAAAGCGGAATCTTTTAAGACTCCGGTATATAGAACAAAAACCGTTAAAACGAGAAATAAATTCAGCAAGACTGGAGCATGGAGCGGTTGGAGTGATACCGAGCCTGCAGCCAAGAGTGGACGAGAGATCAAAAAGCGGACAGTGTACCGGTATAGTGATGAGATCAAGGATACGACAGGTACAGTAACGCTGGATACAGAGGGAATGTATCAGACCAAGCCGGGAAGCAAAATCAATTCGGCAGAAGATTTGGGCGGCAAAAAAGCGAGCATATTGGTATATCAGGCAAACAATAGCGATCCGAACAAGTATCAGATCCAGTATTTAGGGCAGACAACGATCGGAGAAGGAAACTCATATGAGTTCAGTCTGATCCCAAGAGAAAAACCGACGGTGGAGTCTGGGAACTATATCGTTGCACTTGCAGTACAGGGAACGACAGGTCTGATCAAAGTGGATACGATAGAGGCTCCAAAGGCTGAGCATAAGATCACAGTACAGTATAAAGATGAGGCTGGCAAGGATGTCAGCATGGTAAAGACGGTCAAGGATCATGAAGACCTGGACATGAGCGATATCACGATAGCTGATGTGAAAGGATATTACTTCGGAGGCTGGACAGGAAGAACGACGGACATCCGGGAAGACGGGGTAGTGATGGCACAGTATCTGCCAGTTATGAATTCTGTAGTATTTGTAGACTGGATCAATCAGAATATTGATGTGAGAAATGCGAAGACAGGAACGACGATCGAACTTCCGGGGGCGATCAAAGACACGGAGGGATATACCTTTACGGGATGGAAGCTGGAAGATGGGACTGTACTGGATCCGGAGAAGGATACTGAGGTCAAAGTGACAGGAAACATGGTGATCACGGCACAGTTCAAGCCGATCGAATATACAGTAACGTTCCATGGAGCGGACGGCAAGGTGATCGACACGCAGAAGGTGAAATATGGAGAGGCTGCGGAGCCTCCAGCATATGAAGCGCCGGAGGGAAGCGGGACCTTTGCAGGATGGAGCACGAGTGATGACTGGTGGAGTGTAGAACGTGATGTAGATGTTTATCCGATCATGACTTTTGAAGAGGTTGCACAGAAACCGGAGGCCAGAACTTATGTAGACGAATCGACGGATGAAGTTAAACTGGAACTGAGCACTGAAGATGCTGGTGCAAAAATTTATTACACAACAGATGGTACGGTACCGGAAGCTGATTCTATTACGGAATATAAAACAACGGATGAGGGCGATTATCAGGGCAGTCTGAAATCGTACAGTGAGCCGGTATCCTTTGCAGAAGATACACAGGTGATTGCGGTTGCTTCTGTGGAGGGGAAGAATGAAAGTGCTCCGTTGATCGTTTACTATGATCCGAAATCTGAAAATATTGATGAAGTAGATAAGGATGATGGATGGAAAGAAGTTGGAAGCTATGATATTAAAGCAAAGCCTGGAAATGATGTTACGGTAGAGGCAAACTTAAGTGAAAATCCGGGATTGACCGGATGTGATTTCCTGGTAGATTATAATTCGGAAATCTTCTATGCAGATCGTGATGTATATGATGATCCAGTATGTACAAAAGGCCCGGCGTTCGAAAACGGAACCACGTTCGTTTCAGGCAATGAATCTGGAATTCGGATCACCGGAGTGTCGACTGTGGAAAATACCGCTGCGGGCAATCTGTTTAAACTGACACTGCATGTAGAAGATGATGCGGAAGAAGGGATCTATCCGATCTCGGTATACTATATGCCGGAGAATACACTGGATAAGGATTTCTATGAGACAGAGCTTCCTGGACTTTCTGCCAGAGTAACGTCTCAGGCAAGCATCGATCTGAATACGCTGGATGTCAAGCTGGCAAGAACAAGCTATACCTATGAGGGCAAGGCGATCGAGCCGGCAGTCAATATCGAAGGTCTGAAAGAGAATGAAGACTACACGGTAAGTTATGAAAACAACGTGAATGCCGGAACGGGTAAAGCTGTCATCAAGGGAACTGGTGGATATGAAGGAACGGTAGAAAAGGACTTCACGATCACACCGGCAAGTATCTCGGATGCTGATGTGAAAACCATCGATGCACAGGAATATACAGGCAAGGCTGTTGAACCGGAAGTAACACTGACTTTCGGAGGGAAAACTCTTGAAAAAGATAAAGACTACACTGTCAGCTATTCCAATAATACAGAAGCAGGTACAGCGAAAGCGGCTGTAAGTGGCAAAGGAAACTTCAGAGGAAGCAGAGATGTGGAATTCACCATCGAAAAATCTGCAAAGACCCAGATAGAGGAATTGCAGAAAGCGCTGGATGAAGCCAATGCACAGATCAGTTCTTTGAAAAATGAAAAGGCTGCTTTAGAAAAAGACGTGACAGAGGCGAAGAAGAAGCAGAGCGAGGCGGAGACAGCAGCAGAGAATGCCAGAAAGGCAAAAGATGCGGCAGAAAAGGAACTGGCGTCTGCAAATGCAGATAAAGCAGAGGCACAGGCAAAGCTTGATGCAGCTAATGCAGATCTGGCAAAGGCAGAAAAGGAGCTGAGAGATGCGAAGAAGGAGGTAACTGATGCAGAGCAGAAACTTGCAGATATGACTAAAGCGAAGGAAGATGCAGAAAAGCGGGCAGAAGAAGCTGAGAAGAAGCTGGAGGAACTGCAGGGTGGAGACAAGCCGGATGCAGACTTCAGCCGTTACGCAGGAACGTCCCGTTATGAGACTGCATTGAAGACTGCGGATGCATTAAAGAAGAGCCTGAAGGTCGATAAATTCGATTATATCATCGTAGCAGATGGAAACAACTATCCGGATGCACTGGCAGGAAGCTTCCTGGCGAAGGTGAAGAAGGCACCGCTGATCCTTGTGGATCGCAGCGTGGCAAGCGAAGATATGGTAGGTGATTATATCGAAAAGAACCTGTCCAATAAGGGAACTGTTTATCTGCTGGGTGGAAGCGATGTCGTGACAGCACGCTTTGAAAAGAGTCTGAAGGGTATCAATGTCGAAAGACTGGCCGGTACAACGCGGTATGAGACGAACCTTGAGATACTGAACGAAGCGAAGGCCTCCGGGGAGGATCTGCTGGCATGTACAGGAGAAGGCTTTGCAGACAGCCTCTCTGCATCAGCGGTCGGAAAACCGATCCTGCTGGTGGATAATCGTGGTCTGATGGCGGAGCAGAAAGCTTATCTGGACAAGGCGGACGTACAGGATGTCTATCTCATAGGCGGAGCTGATGTGGTAAGCAATAAAGTAGGAAGAGAGCTCAAGGCTTATGATAAGGACGGTAAGACGGAGCGTATCGCAGGAGATAACCGTTACAAGACTTCTGTGGAAGTGGCGAAAGCCTTCTTCCCGAAGAAATGTGATTCGGCAGTGCTGGCATACGGCATGAAATTCCCGGATGGACTGGCGGGAGGACCGCTGGCGATCTCGATGGGATCACCGCTTCTGCTGGTAGAAGATACTGCATACGCAGATGCGAAGGTCTATGGAAGCTCTGTGGGCATCAGTAAGCTGGCTGTACTGGGAGGCACAGACGTGATCTCAGATGCGACAGCAGAGAGCATTTTGCAGTAAACGCAAGCTGAAAATTTAATGATATGGCGGGAAAGCTTTAGTGGGGCTTTCCCGCTTTTGCTATCAATAATAAAACTAGAGTAGTATTGCTAGTCCTATTGAGAGATGATAAAATTAAAATAAAGTTTTAAAGTATTACGTGGGGAGGTAACAAATGATCAAAGAAGCGAGAAGAAGAATAATGATTCCTTTGCTGGGAATCTGTATGATGGCATTGTATGTGATCTTGTGTTCGACTGTGAGTCATGGTGCAGTGCTTAAGGAAGCTGAAAAATGTTTTTTTGCAGAAGGACAAAAAATCGTTATTAATGCCGTTACGGATGAGGATCGAGAAAATGATCCGGAAGGTACAGCGGGAAAATCAGTTAAAATCACGTGCTATGATCCTGATGGATCTCAGGTGGAAGACACTTATTATATAACGAGCGACTACACGGTTTATGGAGGCGGTTCGGATACAGACTGTGCGAATGCAGAAATCGAGATGAACAGCGGCAAGCTTCATAGAATCGTTGCAGGCGGCCGCTCTGGAGATGTGGATAATGTATATCTTACGTTCTATGGCGGAAGTGTGGAACAGGTAGTGCTGGCAGAAGATGGCGTAACAAAGTCAAGTAACGTAACGATCAATAATGATGCTGACAGTACCATGGATGTCTGGGTCGGTGCTGAGAAAAATCACAAGGGCTCGATAAACTCAATATATTTGAACGCCAATGATAATTCTACCGTTATGCTTCATATGGGATATAGTGCGGGAAAGTTGCTTTCACAGATCAATGAATCCAGATCGAGAGAGGACTATGTGCAGGTGATGATAAACGGAAGCAACTTAAATGGATTAAGTGAATTTGAGGCTGCCGTCGGATTCTTGGTAAACAATAAAAAAACTTTTTTGCTGGAGGGCCGGAAGGGACACTTTGATAAAGGTGAGGAGTCTATCTTACATCAGGTCTCTTTTTTAGATAAAGACGGGAGTCTGCTTGAGTCGGTTGAAGCAGATAAGGTGTTTCCGAAACCGGAACGGAAAGGCTATACATTTGAAGGCTGGATTTCAACAACAAATCAGCTCACTCCTGAGAAGAAGATCTATAACTGGGCGGACGGCTATTTATCGGCAATATGGCATAAAAATGATGATCCGGAACCGTACGATTGCAGTGTAGTGTATTTTGATCCAACAAATCCGGAAATGGAAATGAGGGTGCCTGTCTTTTTTGAAGGTGGAGTCAGAGCCCTGGTGCCAAAAGGCTTTGACCGTGAAAAGGGTCTGACTCTTCAAGGATGTTTCCCGGATGGAAGCAGATTCTCGGAACCGATAGAAGATTATGATCCAGAAACAGGAGTCTGGTATTACATGATTGAGTCCCAGTCAGTGGATAAAAAAGTAAAGAAAAACTATATTGTAAGCGTTTATGAGGCGGATTATAGAGAGAGTAGCTGGGGTTTGGTAACAGTTTCGGATCCGAAGTCTTATGACGAATCAACAGGAAGTTATGAAACAAGTAACACGTATTATGTAGACAGGGAAGAAGCCTTATCGAAAGATGGGGCAACGTTAGTGTTGCCATATAAATCAATGCAAAATAAATGGCATGCAGAATTTTCTTTCCATATGCCGATGGGTACAGATGATATCGGTATCAAAGATGGTGAGCAATATGTTCAGGAGTATGTAGGAGAAATCGCTTTAGACGGGAAAACCAAAATCAGTAAGCTGTACGAACTAAAGACTGAAGATGGGAAAGTACATGATTATCGAATCAATTTAGAAGAGAGTGACGGCTCAGATGCAGAACTGTGTGATTTAGCTGCGATCACATGGGATGGTAAGTCTTACGATGATGACGGGCAGATGGATTATATGTCGAAGACGGTGAATCTGGAAGAAGCAGCTACAGAAAAGGGAACCGAAGTTGTGATCCCATATTATTATGATGAGAAAACCTGTGGTGGAATAGAACTTATTTGTAATGCTAGTGATTCAGAAGTTCAAATAAAAGGTCTAAAAGATTCTTATGCTCTGGATTCAAAAGGAGAGCGTGTTATCGAATTCTCTACGATATCAGCAAATGGAAAGAATTCAAAAAAGTATAAAATAAAACTTGTTAAAGACAAGACTGGGGACAATACAGCATTTGAAACACTAAATCTGCATTACATGGAATTGAGTAAAAATGATGATGGCGCTGACATTGAGATCCCTATTGATATGGAGGCGGCTAAATCAGAGGCTGGAGCAACGGTTGTAGTTCCAGTAAATGCACCGGTAAATGCAGCAGGTTTCTTTGTGCAGGGAAATACAAAAAACTATGCAACTGTTGATTTGACAGGATATGATTATATTGACTGGGAGCCGGACGTTTACAAACGACCGGGTAAATACAATAAGTTAAGTGATTCTGTTGAATTTACTGTTACTTCTGCGAATCAGAAGCATACCCAAAAGTATAAAATAACAGTATGGCAAAAGGATGCAAAACAGTTTAAGGATATTTCAAAGGTTAAAATTTCTGGAATCAAGAGTCAGGTATATACTGGATCTCCGTTAAGACCAGAGTTGATTTTAACGGATGGTGGTAAAAAGCTGGTAGAGAATACAGACTACACCGTTGTTTATAAAGATAATATCCAGCCGGGGACGGCGACTTTGATTATCGTAGGGATGGGCGATTATACTGGATCAGTAACTAAAACGTTCCGTATTTACAAACCTGGTGAGGTCGAAAAAGACTTGTTTGTCGACAGTAATATTGTTCGAATGGCTGGCGATACACGTTATGAGACGGCCTTGGAAACAGCAGATGCGTTGAAACAAAGCATGGGTATTGATGCATTTGACTATGTTGTCGTAGCAGATGGAAATAATTACCCGGACGCATTAGCCGGGAGCTATTTGGCAAAGGTAAAAAAAGCTCCGCTGATCCTTGTGGATCAGAGTGGCGTTAGTGAGAAACAGATCCGAGAGTATATTAAAGAAAATCTAAATGAAAAGGGAACTGTTTACATATTAGGTGGAACGGATGTTGTTACCTCGCGTTTTGAAAGAAGTCTTAAAAGCATAAACGTAAAGAGACTGGCCGGAGAAACTCGTTATGAAACAAACCTGGAGATCTTAGAGGAGTCTGGTGTATCAGATGAAGACTTTCTGGCTTGTACGGGCGAAGGTTTTGCAGATAGTCTGTCGGCTTCTGCAGTAGGAAAACCGATTCTTTTGGTTGATAACCGCGGTTTGACGAAACAGCAGAAAACCTATTTGGATAAGGCTGCCGTGGATGATGTGTACTTGATTGGTGGAGCAGATGTGGTTAGTAAGGGAGTTGGCAGAGAGCTGCAGAAATATGATCAGGATGATGAGGTGACTCGTATCGCAGGGGATAATCGATATAAAACCTCGATTGCGGTAGCAAAAGCCTTCTTCCCGAAGAAATGCGATACGGCAGTGTTGGCATACGGGATGAAGTTCCCGGATGGACTGGCAGGCGGACCTCTGGCAATCTCACTGGAATCACCTTTGCTACTGGTGGAAGACACTGCATATACTGATGCGAAAAACTATGCTCAAACAGCTGGAATCAAAAAACTGGCGGTGCTTGGCGGAACTGACGTCATTGCAGATAAGACGGCAAATATGATAGTAAAATGAATTACTTAGATGATGGAATTTTCAATAAATAGATATTGTATTCATGAAAACGGTATGATAGAATAAAGTATCAATCAAATCGTTCGTTTAAAGTGAAAGTAAGAGGTGGATACATGAAAAAGAGAAGACTGATTCTTTGCAGTCTCGTCTCCCTCATCATGGTATTCGTGATGGCGGTGCCGATGACGGCAAGTGCAGCGAGAAATGTTGCTAAGACAGGGGATACTGAATATGCAACATTGGATGCAGCTGTTGCAGCAGCTCAAGATGGTGATACTGTTACGCTGTTGGCTTCAACCAGTATTGATGAAAACGTGATCATTCAGAAGAATATTACGTTGAATCTTGCAGGCCAGACTTTGCTTGCAAATGCAAACCTGCAGGCAGAAGGGCAGTTGAATATCACTGATACGAATGGTGGTAAAATCATTCTACAGCAGGATAAAACACAGAACAATAATGACAGTGCCAGCATTATTTCTAAAGGCACTGACGCGAAGATAACATTAGACAAGGGTTCCGTTATGGTAATTGGTTCTTTTAGAACTGGTTATGCATTTTATGCGAGAGATGGTGGTACTATTGTGATTAATGGCGGTACTGTTGACGCACAGGATGCAGCATTAACAGGCAATAATACTACTGGAGATATGAATTTTGAGGTAAATGGAGGTGTTTTAACTGCTAAACAAGGTCCTGCTATTTATATGCCGGGGCAGATCAGTTTGAAAATCACCGGAGGAACTTTGAATGGCGGTATTTCGCTGAGGATGGGACATGTTGTGATTTCTGGCGGAACGATCAATGCAGCTACAGACAATCTGGATGATCCAAAGGATTATTATGATTACAGTGGAAACGCATGGCTTCCGGATGCTCTTTATGTGTTTGGTGGAACATATACGTCTGCTAGTGGCAATGATTTAGAACTGCAGATCACCGGCGGAACATTCAACTGTGAAAACGGAAAGGGCAGCGGTATTGCAATTTATGATATCGGTAAAACCGCACAGAAGATGGACGCATCTATTTCTGGTAATACTGTTGTGAAAACAAATGGGAAGAGTAGAGATGCATATCAGATTTTGAGTCTTTCGGATATCGGTGTAGATAATCCTAAAACTGGTTATGGAAATGCAGAATATACAGGAAAAGCAGAAAGTTCTATTTCTGGAGGAACTTTTAGCACCAGTCCTGTAAAGTATGTGGTCGATGGCAAAATTGCAATCAAATTTACCAGTGGGCAGAATGAAAACTATTATGTTGGAACAGAAAAGGAGATTCAGGCAATCGTGAAAGATGCAAAGGCTAATGATGCGATTGATGTGCTGAAAGGTTCTGTAAATTTGAAAATCACGACTGGCGGAGTGAAGGTTACAAATAGTGGCGGTACTGTTACTGTGAACGATGAGGCAGTAAAGCAAAACGATACGATCACAACTGCGGATCGAGATATATTCGGGGATACTACAGTTGTAAGATATGCAGGTGCTACGCGTTATGATACTGCTTTGGAAACCGCTGATGCACTGAAGAGAAGCCTTGGCGTGGATAAGTTTGATAACATTATCATAGCAGATGGGAATAATTATCCCGATGCACTGGCTGGAAGTTATTTGGCAAAAGTAAAGAAAGCTCCTCTGATTCTTGTGGATCGCAGTATTGCAAGCGAGAACACGATTTGTGAATATATCGACGCCAACCTGACGGATAAGGGAACTGTATATCTGCTGGGTGGGAAAAACGCAATAACACAGCGTTTTGAAAAGAGCCTTGAAAACAATAAAGTTGTTCGTTTGGCAGGTAACACTAGGTATGAAACAAATTTAAAAATCCTGGAAGAGGCGGATGCAGCAAAGCAGGATCTGCTGGTTTGCACTGGAGAAGGATTTGCAGACAGCCTGTCTGCGTCAGCTGTAGGGGAACCGATTTTACTGGTAGATAACAGTGGCTTACTGGATAATCAGACTAAGTATCTGAAGAAAGCTGACGTAAAGGATGTATATCTGATCGGTGGAAGTGATGTTGTAAAGAGTAAAATTGCGACAGCGATGAAAGAGTATGACCAGGATGGTAAAGTAGAACGTATTGCAGGGGATAATCGATATAAAACGTCTGTAGCTGTGGCACAGAAGTTTTTCTCGGACAAGAACGACACTGTAGTACTGGCTTATGCCATGAACTTCCCAGATGGACTTGCGGGAGGACCGCTGGCAATGTCGCTCGATTCTCCACTGCTTCTGGTAGATGAATCTGGTGTTCAAGATGCGGCAGATTATGCAAAGACAGCTGGCGTTCAAAAGGCAGTAGTCCTTGGTGGCGAAAAGTTGATTTCAAATACTTCTGTTGCGAAAATTATTCAGTAAATAATTTGATTTAATCCAATTATAGTAAATGAAAACTGAAGATCTTAAAGCTGGATCTTCAGTTTTTTTTTAGCTTATCTGCAAACATACTTATTTTAAATGATTTGATAGGGAAATCGATTTGATGTGGCATTGAAAATATGGCTTTGTTATGGTACAATAATTGAGTATGTAAATTATTCTTGTGTTAATTGGATAGAAAAATGAAAATGAATTTAAAATATATAAGGATAGCTATTTTAGTTGTAATTGATATGATCATTGTAGCATTTAGCTCACTAATACCATTGGTGTTGCGATTTGGTATTTTTACAATGGATCATTATTATTTAGCATCAGCACTCAAGTGCCTCCCGGCATATATGGTGATCACGATCGCTGTTCTGGCTGTTTTTCGACTGTATAATCGTGTATGGACGTATGCTGGTATAGATGAACTGATTTCGGTGTTAAAAGCGTCGTTTGTTATTGAGGCTATATATGTAGGCTATCAGATTTTTACCAGTGTGGACATGCCTAGGAGTTTTTATGTGTTTAACTGGATTTTCTTATTTGTTCTGCTTGCTGGATCTCGTGTGTCACTTCGCGTATGGAAACAAATCAGACAGAAGTATCGTAAAATAGAAAATTCACGTAATGTTATGATTATTGGAGCGGGTTCTGCTGCATCGATTTTAATTAAAGAATTACAATTCGGCCGTGGGGATTCGAAAGTGATTTGTATTATTGATGATAATCCGGCAAAAAAAGGAAAGTATATTAATAGTATTCCTATTGTCGGAAACCGCAATGATATTCCATACATGGCGAAAAAATACCATATTGATGAAATCATTATAGCAATTCCATCTGCCTCACCGGTTACGATTCGTGAAATTTTGACTATTTGTCAGGAGACAGATGCGAGGTTAAAGCGATTGCCGGCAATCACTTCTAGTTTGACGTCTTCTTTGAGCCAGACGGTGAGAGAAGTGAATTACGAGGACTTACTGGGAAGGGAAGCTGTTGTTATTGAAAACCCGGAACTGACAAATTTTGTGTCAGGAAAGACCATAATGGTGACCGGTGGCGGAGGAACTATCGGATCAGAGCTTTGCAGACAGATCATCGCAAATAATCCGGGAAAGCTTTTAGTTATTGATATTTATGAGAATGGTGCTTATGAGCTGCAGATGGAATTGAAAAGGTTCTATCCAGATGCAGATGTAGAAGTATTGATTGCATCAGTTCGAGACTATGATCGAATGGAAAATATTTTTTCGATGTATAAACCGGATATTATATATCATGCAGCAGCACATAAACATGTGCCGCTAATGGAATACTCTCCTAATGAAGCAGTCAAGAATAATTGTATGGGCACATTAAATATGGCGAAACTCGCCGATAAATATAATGTGTGTCGTTTTGTACTGATTTCGACTGATAAGGCCGTACGCCCGACTAATGTTATGGGAGCAACGAAACGAATTTGTGAAATGATTGTACAGACATATAACCGGCAATCAAAGACAGAATTTGTGGCGGTGCGTTTTGGCAACGTGTTGGGCAGCAACGGATCAGTGATTCCTCTGTTTTTAAAACAAATCGAATCCGGAGGACCGGTGACTTTGACTCACAAGGAAATTACTAGATTTTTTATGACAATACCAGAGGCTGTTTCTCTTGTGCTGAAAGCAGGACTGATGGCGAGAGGCGGAGAAATATTTGTACTAGACATGGGTCAGCCTGTGAAGATTTACGATCTGGCTGTAAATCTGATCAAGATGAAAGGATACGTGCCGGGTCAGGATATTAAAATCGAAATAGTAGGTCTGCGACCAGGAGAAAAACTTTATGAAGAACTTCTTATGGCCGAAGAAGGGCTGCAAAGTACAACAAATGATTTGATATTTATTGGTAAGCCAATTGATTTAGATGGTGAAAAGTTCCTGGAGGAGTTAAATCATCTGATTCAGGTGGCATATAATAATGGTGATACAATAAAATCTGAAATTGAAAAAGTTTGTGATACGTATCACCCGCAGGAGTGTTAAAAGGAGTATAGGATGTTTTATAAGACAAAGGTGGAACCATTTAAAGATAAGCTGTGGCTTAGTTCTCCTACCATGCATGGTGAAGAAATTAAATATATGCAGGAAGCCTATGAAACTAACTGGATGTCAACTGTTGGTAAAAATATTGATATGATAGAAAAGCTTGCCTGCGAAAAGGTAAGAAGAAAGTATGCTGTTGCGTTATCATCTGGAACTGCAGCATTACATATGGCTGTACGACTGGCAGGATCAAAAGTGTATGGTGCTCCGGCAGTTGGTCATGGTGCAGTCGAGGGCAAGAAAGTTTTTTGTTCTGATATGACTTTTGATGCGACTGTTAATCCGGTAGTATATGAAGGTGGGGTTCCTGTTTTTATCGATACAGAAAGAGATACCTGGAACATGGATCCAGAAGCTTTAGAGAAAGCGTTTGAACTGTACCCGGATGTTCGTATCGTAGTCCTTGCGCACCTGTATGGTGTGCCTGCGAAAATAAGGGAATTAAAGGCGATATGTGACAGATATGGTGCGATTATTGTAGAGGATGCGGCAGAATCTCTAGGGGCTTTATATAGGGGTTCACAAACTGGATGTTTTGGAGAATACAGTTGTATTAGTTTCAATGGCAATAAAATTATTACTGGATCTTCTGGGGGAATTCTGCTGACGGATGATAAACATGCAGCAGAAAAAGTGCGCAAATGGTCAACACAGGCAAGAGAAAATGCTATGTGGTACCAGCATGAAGAATTGGGTTATAATTATCGTATGTCCAATGTGATAGCAGGAGTGGTTAGAGGGCAATTTCCGTATTTAGAAAAGCACATTGCTGAGAAGAGGGCTATTTATGAGAGATATCAAGACAGTCTTAAAAATTTTCCGGTAATAATGAATCCGTTTGATGACAAGAACACTGTGCCTAACTATTGGTTATCTTGTATGCTCATTGATGAGAATGCTATGTGTAGACAGGTGCGCTCGGAAAAGGATGCGTTATATTGCTCGGAATCAGGTAAAACCTGTCCGACTGAAATCTTAGAAGCATTAGCAGGCATTAATGCAGAAGGAAGACCAATTTGGAAACCGATGCATATGCAGCCCATTTACAGGGGACATGGGTTTGTGACTAAATCAGGGGATGGACGAGCCATGACGAATGCTTATACAGAGGGAAAATCTGTAGATGTAGGAATGGATATTTTCCATCGAGGGATCTGTTTACCAAGTGATAATAAAATGACAAGAGCGCAGCAGGATATTGTTATCGAAGTGATCAAGGAGTGCTTTGAATAGTTTTGTGTTGAGTGAGAGGATTCATGGAGTATAAAAGGTCTTTTTATGACAGATGTATAAAACGAAGTTTGGACTTTCTGCTTTCATTATTCGTGATCATTCTTTTAAGCCCATTATTGTTGTTTATAGCGGTTTTGGTTCGTGCAAAATTGGGAGGTCCTGTTATTTTTAAACAGAGAAGACCCGGCTTAAATGAGAATGTTTTTACAATGTACAAATTCCGAACAATGACGGATAAACGGGATGCGACGGGCAAATTACTTCCAGATGAAGCACGCATTACAAGATTTGGAAATTTATTGCGCTCGACGAGCTTAGATGAATTGCCGGAACTGTTTAACATTTTAAAAGGTGATATGGCAATCGTGGGACCCCGACCATTGCTGGTACAGTATCTACCGTTATATAATGAACAACAGCATATGCGGCATTTAGTACGTCCTGGAATTACAGGATATGCACAGGTGAATGGCAGAAACAGTTTGAGTTGGGAAGAAAAATTTGAATTGGATCAAAAGTATGTGATGCAAATAGGCATAAAATTGGATATAAGTGTAATCGTGAAAACTTTTTTGGTTGTTTTTCGGAGGCAGGGGATCAATAGTGATAATGCGGTTACAATGGAGGAGTTCAAGGGAAACGAAAAGGAGCAGAAATGAAGAAGATCGTTGTTTTAGGGGCTGGTGGATTTGGCAGAGAGGTCCAGTGGCTGATTGAAAGAATTAATAAAAACGAAGCGTCTTGGGAAATTAGTGGATATATCGATGATGGTATGCCCAAAGGGACGGTTATCAATGGGTATGAAGTTCTGGGCGGAACTGATATTTTGGAGCAGTATGACGAGCCAATTTATGTTGCATGTGCAGTGGGGTCAGCGAAGATAAGAAAAAAAATAATCGAAAAGCTTTCGAAATTTGACATGATTCGCTTTCCCAATTTAATTGATCCGAGTGTGAAAATGTCTGACTTGATACAATTGGGGCGGGGTAATATTATTTGTGCAGGTACTATTTTAACCGTTAATATTCAGATAGAAGATTTCTGCATTATTAACCTTGACTGTACGATCGGACATGATGATGTATTGGATTCTTTTGTAACGATTTATCCAAGTGTCAATGTATCAGGAAATGTGCATGTGGGGCAATGTAGTGAATTGGGAACAGGCACACAGATCATACAGGGCATAAAAATAAAAGAAGAAACCATTATAGGTGCGGGAAGTGTTGTTGTAAAAAATATAGACGAATCAGGCACATATGTGGGGACTCCGGTGAAAAGAATAAAATAGGGGATGTAGATGAAAATTTGGGTTTTAAATCACTATGCAGCAAATATGTATTTGGATGAAGCAGGTAGGCATCAAAGTCTTGCTAAATATTTGCTTGATATGGGGTGTGATGTCGATATTTTTTGTGCAAATACAGTACACAACAGTGACGTGCTTATTGATACGCAGGGTGCAGAATATGTAAGTAAAAGAGGCGCGGACGATGTACGATATACATTTATTCAGACAATGCCATATCACAGTAATGGTAGGCAAAGAATTGGAAACATGCTGGATTATTATCGAAAGATAAAGAAAGTTTTGTTGAATAAAGCAAATGGATTTGGAAGACCTGATATTATTATTGCATCTTCAGTACACCCCTTGACTCTACTTGCCGGAGAAAAAATAGCACGAAAGTTAAATGTTCCATGCATTTGCGAAATTAGAGATCTATGGCCTGAGACCTTGGTGGAGTTGGATATTATTAATAAGGATAATTTTTTTACAAAACTGATGTATGCTGGGGAAAAGCATATTTATAAAAAAGCAGATGGTATTGTTTTTACAATGCCAGGTGGGAAAAAATATATAGAAGATAAGGGATGGGACAATAAAATAGACTTAGATAAAGTCTATCATGTTAGTAATGGTGTGGATCTTATCAAATTTTGGGAAGATGAAGAACGTTATAAGATCTATGATCCGGACCTGGAAAAAACTGATTGCTTCAAGGTGATCTACGCAGGGTCTGTTAGGGCAGCGAACAAGGTTGAAGACTTTATTTCAATTGCAGAACAACTTCAAGGTACAACTGTTTGTTTTTTAATTTATGGTGATGGCGATCAACGCAGGAAACTTGAAAAAGAAGTAAAAAGAAAGAATTTAAAAAACATTATATTTAAAGGTCGGGTAGATAAAAAATATATCCCATATATTTTATCTAGAGGTGATATGAATATCGTTACTGATGAGGCCAATAATCTGGGGAAATACGGAGTTAGCTGGAACAAAATTTTTGAGTATATGGCAAGTGGAAAGCCGGTTGTAGTAAATTATGATATGGGGCAGTTTAATCTGGTTGAGGACAATAACTTTGGCTGGGCAAAAATCTATGAATCGGTAGAAGAGTTCTCTAGTGCTGTGAAACGGATGATGGAGTTGCCGGAAAAAGAATACAAAGCTTTTTGCGAGAATGCAGAAAAGGCAGCACATATATACGACTACAAAAAGCTTGCAAAAGATTATCAAGAAATTTTAAAAGAGACCATTCGAAGGTATTGTGATAGAAATTGAGGTGATAGTATGGTTATAATAAGAGAATTGTTGAAATTCCTTGAGGAAGAAAAGATCACCTTTGAATTTAAAGGTGATATAAATGATGTAGTTGATGGTTTTTCTTCTCTTTCTCAATATAGAACTGGAACACTTACTTGGTGTAAAGAATTAAAAAACCTGCCTGATGATTTGTCGGAAAAATATCGACTTATTGTGATGCCGTCATATTATGATAATATAAGTGACAATTATATAATTACAGATTGTGGAAAAAGGGTTTTTTTCTCGTTGATTGAAGCGTTTTTTTCAAACGAAACGAAATTGCCGGATGTGGGTGTCGGCACATATATATCGGATCGTGTTAAGATTGGGAGGAACGTTAAAATTGGACATAACTGTGTTCTTGATGGTGATATTGAGTTAGGCGATAATACGATAATTTATAATAATGTTAGCATAATCAATAAAGTAGTTATTGGTAAAAATTGCATTGTTCAGTCAGGAGCCTTGATCGGGCAGGATGATTTTTCTTACACGGAAAATGAAGAGCATCGGAAAAAGATGATCAAGCATTATGGCGGTGTGCAAATTGAAGATGATGTTTTGATTGGACCGGGTACGATTATTAACAGAGGAACGATTGATAATACCATAATTGGTAGAGGATGTAAAATAGACGCAAGATGCATTATTTCGCACAATGTTATTTTAGGGGAGAACAGTGCATTAATTGCAGGGACTATATTATATGGATCCGTTAAAACCGGAGTGAATACATATGTGGCTACTGCTCTGGTGCGGAATCAATTACATATTGGAGATAATGCTGTTATTGGCATGGGCAGTGTTGTTGTAAAAGATGTAGATGCAAATGTTACAGTCGCAGGGGTTCCTGCTAAAAAGTTTGAAAAAAAGTAAAAAAGAGAGGGTAATATGAAAGTAGAATTGTTAAACAAAATTGATAAACGTGAAATCGTTGTTGGCGTTGTCGGTCTTGGTTATGTAGGACTTCCGTTAGCTGTAGAAAAAGCGAAAGCAGGATTCAAGACGATTGGATTTGATGTACAAGAGGAAAAAGTAAATCTGGTAAACGAAGGTCATAACTATATTGGTGACGTTGTTGACAGTGATTTAAAAAAACTTGTTGAAGCAGGGATGCTTTCTGCAACGACGGACTTCAGCTTTGTAAAAGACGTGGATTTTATTGCGATCTGTGTGCCGACACCGCTGGACAAGCATCAGCAGCCGGATATCAGTTATGTCAAGAATTCGACAATAGAGATCGCAAAACATATGACGAAAGGCACTATGGTAGTTCTGGAATCCACTACATATCCGGGAACGACAGAAGAACTAATCAAACCACTTCTGGAAGAAGGTTCCGGTCTGAAATGCGGGGAGGATTTTTATCTGGGATTCTCTCCGGAACGAGTTGATCCGGGTAACAAGCAGTTCAAAACAAAGAACACACCAAAGGTTGTCGGTGCGATTGGCAAGGATGCTACAGAAACGATTTCTGCTATGTATCGTGCAGTTTTGGAAGGCGATGTGTATGAAGTTTCATCTCCGGCAGTTGCCGAGATGGAGAAAATTCTGGAGAATACTTATCGCAACATCAACATTGGACTGGTAAATGAACTGGCTATTCTATGTGATAAAATGGGAATCAGTCTGTGGGAAGTTATTGATGCAGCGAAAACAAAACCATATGGATTCCAGGCATTTTATCCTGGTCCGGGACTTGGTGGCCACTGCATCCCGCTGGACCCGTATTACCTCTCTTGGAAGGCAAGGGAATTTGGATTCCATACGTCCATGATCGAATCGTCCATGATGATAAATGATAAGATGCCGGAGTATTGTGTAGAGCGTGCGATGCGTATCCTTAACGCACATAAGAAGGCTTTAAATGGTGCAAAGGTGCTTGTGCTGGGCGTAGCGTATAAACAGGATATCGACGATTATAGAGAAAGTCCGGCAATTCCGGTGATCGATATTTTAAAAGAAAACGGTGCTGATGTGGAATTCTTTGATCCGTATATTAGTTCCTTTAAGGAAAATGGAATTGTAATGGAAGGGATTCCGTCAATTGATGGGGATATCATTGCTCAGTATGATCTGGTGATGATCACATGTGGACATACCAATGTAGATTATGATATGATCCAGAAAAATGCAAAGGCGATCTTTGATACGAAGAATGTAATGCAGGGTATCGCGAATAGAGAAAATATTGAGGTATTATAAGATGAAATTTACATATGATGCATATGAAAATCTAATTTCGAAGCTTCAGAAACATGGTTATCAATTTGCATCTTATTATGATTATAAATCGTTTGAAAAACCCGTAATCATGAGGCATGATATAGATTATTCTTTGCAGAAATCAGTTGAGTTGGCGGAATTTGAAAATCAATTAGGAATACAATCCACATATTTTATTCTAATATCCTCGCCATTTTACAACATTGTATCAAAAGATGCTGTAGAAAAAATCAAAAAGATTCAAAATGCTGGACATGAAATTGGTTTGCATTTTGATGAACTAAATTATGATGAGTCTGAATATGACAAGATTGGTGGGGTAGAGAAAGCTATTTATCGGGAAATTGATTTAATGAACACCATTTTGGAGTGTGATATTAAGTCAGTATCTATGCACCGCCCTTCGCCTAAAACCTTGCAAGCCAGCTATAACTTGGGTACAATTGTAAATTCCTATAGCAAGGAGTTTTTTGAGGGGTTTAAGTATGTATCGGATAGCCGAAGACGGTGGAGAGAAAATGTGGATGAAATCATTTCATGTGGATTATATAATAAGTTGCATATTTTAACTCATGCATTTTGGTATAACAAAAAAGAAGTTACCTTAGAAACAACAATTAGAAATTTTATTACAAAAGCAGGATTGGAACGATATGAAATTTTAGAGACTAATATAAGTGATTTACAGTCTATTGTAAAGAAAGATGATGTGATTTAACCCAGGATAACGAGGTGATGGTATGACCCAGAAAAAAAACGCTCATTTTGTACATGAAACGAGCATTGTAGATGATAATGTTGAAATAGGAGAAAAAACGAAAATATGGCACTTTTGTCATGTACAGTCAGGTGCGAGGATCGGAAAGGGTTGTTCCTTTGGCCAGAATGTGAATGTCTCGAATAATGTTAAAATTGGAGATGGTTGCAAGGTGCAGAACAATGTGTCGATTTACGAAGGAGTGGAACTGGAAGACTATGTTTTTTGCGGACCATCGATGGTGTTTACTAATGATTTAACCCCGAGGGCTAAATATCCGAAAGGATCAGCAGGATACAAAAAAACTGTTCTACATACAGGTGCATCTATAGGTGCTAATGCAACTGTTGTTTGTGGACACGAGGTTGGTAAATGGGCAATGGTTGCAGCTGGAGCTGTTGTAACGAAGAATGTTCCTGAGTATGCATTAGTTGCAGGGATACCGGCAAAGCAAATTGGCTGGGTTTGTGAATGTGGGAATCGTCTTGGTGAAAGTTTGGAATGTAGCGAATGCGGAAGGAAATATAAGCTGATAAAGAATGATGTATTAGAGGAGATTTAAGAATGAAATATGCATTGATCGGATGTGGCAGAATTGCCACAAACCATATGAAGGCAGCTATAAATAATAAGCTGGAGATTGTAGCGGTATGTGACGTGCTCCCGGAAAAGATGGAAGCATTGCTGGAAAAACATGATTTGCAGGCAGATACATCTATTAAAAGATATCAAGATTATAAGCAGATGGTAGCTGAGGTGAAACCAGATTTGGTCAGTATCGCAACCGAAAGTGGTATTCATGCAGAAATTGCATTGTATTGTATTGAGCAGGATATTAATCTGATTATTGAAAAACCAATGGCAATGAGCATTGAAGATGCAGATAAAATTATTAAGCTTTCGGAGGAAAAAGGAGTTAAGGTTTCTGCATGTCACCAGAATCGTTTCAATGTTGCGATTCAGAAATTAAGAAAAGCTGTTGAGGCTGGAAGATTTGGCAAACTGTCGCATGGTTCGATACATGTAAGATGGAACAGAGACCATGGGTATTATGATCAGGCATCCTGGAGAGGTACGTGGGAACAGGATGGCGGAGCTTTAATGAATCAGTGTATCCATGGAATCGATCTTTTGAGATGGATGATGGGCGATGAAATCGATGAAATTTATGGAGCTACCAGACAGCAGTTCCATGATTATCTTGAAGCGGAAGATGTCGGAATGGCTGTTGTAAAGTTTAAGAATGGTGCTATTGGAACCATTGAGGGAACTACAAATGTATATCCTAAGAACTTAGAGGAGACACTGTATATATTTGGAGAAAATGGTACTGTTAAAATCGGCGGTACTTCAACTAATAATATTGATGTCTGGGACTTTGCAGATGAAACAGCAGAAGACGGTAAAAATAAAGGCTTAAAAGAAGAAACTAGTAACGTTTATGGAAATGGTCACACGAGCCTCTTTGCAGATGTGATCGATGCGATTCAGAGCGATAGAAAGCCATATGTAGATGCTGTAGCAGGTAGAAATGCCTTGGAAACCGTATTATCTATTTACAAAAGCCAGAAAACTGGACAGTCGGTAAAACTGCCACTGACAGATTTTGCAAGTACAGACATGAAGGGTGAGTTTTAATAATGAAAATTTGTCATATGACAAGTGCTCATGATACAGATGATATTCGTATCTTAAAAAAAGAGTGCGTGTCTTTAGCGAAAAATCCGAAAAACGAAGTCTTTTTAGTTGGTCCTGGTGAGAATTTTTCATTTAAATCGGTACATATTATTGGAATTGGAAATTCTGACAGTGGAAGGGTAAAACGTATTTTTAAAAGTAGCAAATGCATTTATAAAAAGGCGTTGGAGCTAGATGCGGATGTTTATCAGTTTCATGACCCGGAATTACTGCTATATGCAAAGAAGCTTAAAAAACATAATAAAATTGTGATCTTTGACAGTCATGAAGATTATCAAAAACAAATTATGGAGAAAGACTATATCCCTAAATTCGTGCGAAGACTGATTCGAAGGGTATATTCGATTATTGAAAATAGTGCCTGCAAATATATTGATGCAGTACTGTTTCCGGGAGATAGGAGCCCATATGAGAAGCGCATTAAATATTGTGTACCGATTTTTAATACACCAATTATTGATGAATTTGTTCAAATTGGAAGGCAAAAAATAACAGATATTAAGGCCTGTTGTGTAGGGGCCTTAACAGAAAGCCGGGGAATTCGTGTTTTAATGAAGGCTTGTTATAAAGCAAATGTGCGACTTGTTTTGGCCGGAGCGTTTGTTCCTTCTGAATTTGAGGAAAGTTTGAAAAAAGAGAAAGCGTATTCAATAGTTGACTATAGAGGAATTTGCAACCGAGAAGAGGTTAATGAAATCTATAATGAATGTCTCATTGGAACGGATACAATACTAGCTGTTGGGCAATATCCATATACTGAAAATCTTTCAACAAAGGTGTATGAATATATGCTTATGGAAATGCCTTATATTACTTCAAACTTTAAATATAATAGGGCAATTATTGACCAATATCATTGTGGAATATATGTTGATCCATCTGATGAAGATGCTATTGCGAATGTGTTGCGATATTTGATAGACAATCCTGAAGAGGCAATTAAAATGGGTCAAAATGGTAGAAAGGCAGTTGAAAAGCTCTTCAACTGGGAAGATGATGAGCGAAGGCTATTTGACTTATATGAGCTATTATATAAAGAGAGTCACTTGAAATGAAAATTTTAATATTAGGAAGCGCAGATTCAATTTGGGTAAAAGAATATATTGAATTTGTTTTATTGGAGGCATTTAAAAAAAATATACAGATTTATGTAACAGGGAAATGTACAGAGAATGAATTTTCGGATTTTTACAAGGAAAATGGTGTGTCTATTATTGAATTAGATCGCCCCGTTCCTATGTGTAAAAACGGAAAGATAAGAACGGTATATAATTTACATGCCCAAGTTCGTAAAATAGCACAAACTGGAAAATTTGATATTATACATATTCATTACATACCGGCAAACGTAATGAGTTTTGTGTATCGTTATGGAATTTTAAAATATGGTAAAAAAGTCATTACATCATTCTGGGGATCGGACTTACTGGCAGCATCTAACACAGCTGGGAAAATTCAGAAGTTGTGTTTGAATAAAAGTGAGGCAATTACAGTTTCTGGAACGATTCTTAAGCGAGCAATGGAAAAACGATATGGATTTCAATATGATCATAAAGTGCACACTGTCCGATTTGGTATTACAGCATTATCATATATAGATGAAATCCAGAGGAATTATTCGCATGAAAGTATTAAGCGAATGCTGGGCATCAGCACAGATAAAATCCTTATTGCGATTGGCTATAATGCACGTGCAAGTCAGCATCATTTAGATGTATTAAAACAATTTAATGATTTGGACAAGGAAATTAAAAATAAGTATGCTTTTGTTCTGCAGTTTGGGACTGGCGACGCCAGTGAAGAATATAAAGCACAGGTATACGATTGTATTGACAAAAGCGGAATAGAATACTTAATCACAACGGGCTTTTTAGATAAAATGAAAACGGCTGTTTTACGATCTGCGGTTGATATTTTTATTCATGCACAGGACACAGATGCATTATCAGCATCTGTGCAGGAATATTTATATGCGGGGGCATACGTGATAAATCCTAAATGGATTCAGTATGAAGAATTGAAACGTGCAGGTGCTCAATATTTTGAATATGATCAATTTGAGGAAATCATGCCTGCGATCATGGATGCCTGTGATTTTAAACAGAACGAGTATAAGACTAGAAATAAGCTAGCTGTCAAGTCTGTGTCATCGTGGGAAATGCAAAGACCAAAATGGATTGAATTATATAATGGAAGTGGAGAATAGTCTATGTTTTATTTAGAACAGAAGGAAGAATGGGTGCTTAAAGCCGGAATTGCACTTATGGTAGTTAGTAATTTTATATCGAATCTGGGCTTATACGGAGGAAGAACAAGCCCGGCGATATTAGTTGAATGCTGCATTTTAACTATTGTGACTGTGGTCTTGTATCGCAATCATAAAATAAGCAATAAGATTCCTCTTTTTCTTTTGATTGTTTTATGGGGAATTGGAGTATCCTTTGCAATTTCAGGACTTATATATAAAGTGCCAACGTATTTGATTGATGCGATCATATTTATATTACAATTACCTTTTTTTTGGGCATGTGTACGATTAAAAGATATTGAAAATACAGTTAAAAGTTTTTCATGGTCATATGCACTGTGTTTTTTTATATGCTTTTGTATATCAGCATTGGTATCCCCTCTCACAGGAGGGCAGTATTATGGCATTTTTAATAATCCCAATTTATTTGGGGAATGTTTAACTATGGCAGTATTGTGTATTGTATTCCTCATTGAACAGAGTGAGTTCAATAATAAGAAGAAAGTTATATTTCTGTTTGCTCTATTTGGAATTGCAGTGGCACTCATTATTTTTACCAGATCAAGGACATCAATATTATCTTTAGCATTGATTTTATTAGTTTACTTTATTTATTTACTTCGTCATAAAAATGAGATTTTGAAAAAAATATGTATTTTAGCTGTTGCGGTAATCGTACTTTTATCGGCATCATATGGAATGTTGATGAAAGTAACCCCCCTTATATGTAAGCAAACAGGAATTACTTTTGATACAAAGGAACAAAAGTCCGAAGTGGCTGCTGCGGGTGATTTGAGCAGTGAAGTAAAAAAGTCCTATTCACGTATGTTCAAGGGTATTTCAGGGAACGGTTCCTTTACATCAGGAAGAAGTGAAATATGGGGAACCTATTTAAACGAGGTGTCAGTTCGTGGACATGCCCCGGATTATTTGCCGGTATTGTATCGTGATAAAATCATTAAAGCCAATTCGCATAATACGTTTATTCAAGTGGCATATCAGGCCGGAGTTGTTGCGGGCATATGTTTTTTGATTTTTATCATGTATACATGGATTATGTCGATAAAGTATATTTTTAAAGGACGATTGGATCCATATCGGTTAGTTGCGATTGCAGGCATATGGAATGCAATCCCATATTTGTTATTATCCAATAATTTAGGACCATATTCATCCTTTACTATGACAGTGGTTTGGGTTATCTGTGTGCCGATATTATATTCTATATCGAATAGATTGGGAAAAAAGAATGAGTAGTATGGAAATGCACGGAAAAAAAATCGCTGTAAATTTGATTTGGAAATTTACGGAGAGAATCGGAGTACAACTGACTAATCTAATAATACAAATGGTACTGGCACGAATCATTATTCCAGAGGCGTTTGCAGCAGTTGCAATTATCATGGTTTTTGTAAACATAGCAACTATAATCGTTCAAAGTGGATTAGGAAGCGCATTGATTCAAAAAAAAGAAGTGTCGGAAGAAGATTACTCTACTGTTTTTTATATAAATATACTGCTGTCTGTAATTATGATCGTTATTATGTACAGCCTTTCACCATCGATTGCAGACTTTTATCAAATGCCAGAGCTTACATCACTTTTGCGATGGCAGTCGTTAATTATATTAACGGGAGCTTTTAATATTGTACAGCAGGCTGTACTGAGCAGAGAATTAAAGTTTAGAAAAAATTTTTTTGCAACATTAATTGCGTGTGTCCTTTCCGGCATTGCAGGGGTTATCTCTGCTCTTGCAGGATTAGGTGCTTGGGCAATTGTCATATTAAATATTGCTAATAATGCAATTTACTCATTGGTTTTATGGATTATTGTCAGATGGAGACCAAGTTTAAAATTTTCGATAAAAAGTATGAGGCATCTTTTAGGATTTGGTTGGAAATTACTGGTGGCGAATATAATAGGTGCAGTGTATAACAATATGAGTACGGCAATTATAGGAAAAGCATATAGTAAAAAAACTTTAGCATACTATAATCGTGCGGAGACAGTGGGAAATAGCCTCATGAATGGAATAACGGGCGCAATTACTTCAGTTATGCTGCCCGTATTATCACAGAAACAGGATGATTTATCAGAACTCAAGAAAATGTTGGATAAAACATTCCAGATCAATTCCTTTATATGTGTACCGCTTATGTTTGGGTTGGCCGCCGTAAGTGATAACTTAATTACTGTTTTGTTTACAGAAACTTGGATTGCAGCAGCACCTTTCCTAAGTTTATTATGTATTGGATATTCTCTTTATCCAATACATGCTGCTAATCTTCAGGCGATGTATGCTATTGGACGAAGCGGGCTGGTTCTAACATTGGAAATCATTAAACGGGTGCTTGGGATAGTGATCATATTCATCAGCATTCCGTTTGGAGCATATGCTGTGGCTGGAAGTTCTATTGTAATTTCACTCTTTTCTGTTATAATCAATGGAATTCCTAATAAAAAGCTGTTAAATTATGCATTACTAGAGCAGATTAAGAGTGTTGGTCGATATTTTATTCTTTCTGGTCTTATGTATGGCATTGTATATTGTATAGGTTTATTGTTACCGTTTTCTGCGATTATATCGCTATTAATTCAGGTGGGAGCAGGGATGATTACATATGTAGTACTTTGTAGTATTACAAAACCGTATGCATATGCTTATTGCATCCAAATGATAAAGTCAATAAAAAGAAAAACGAGGGACTAATTAGTAAAGCAGGAAGGAAGTTTGTAGTATATGAAAATTCTTCATATCAATTCATATTATTCGAATGGAAATTTCTATAAGAATCTGTTTGATACACAAGTGGATTTTGGGCTAGATATTAAAGTATATGTTCCTGTTAGTGTGCGTAAAACGATGGAAACTAAAAAAATGGGTTTTTATTGTGAAACCTCTTATGCATTTAATGAATTAGATCGATTACTTTTTTTTCCAAAACAAAAGAAAATTTTATCAGATATAGAGAACAAATTAAAAATAGAAACCTTTGATGTCGTCCATGCTCATTCATTGTTTTCGAATGGGTATGTAGCATACCAGCTGTTTAAAAAGTATAATATTCCATATATAGTGGCAGTACGAAATACTGATGTTAATATATTTTTTAAGAAAGCAGTACATTTACGAAGAATTGGTGAAAAAATATTACAGAGTGCGGAGAGAGTTATTTTTCTTTCTGACACATACCGTGATCATGTTTTGCAGAAATATATCAGTGATCAGAACAGAAATTTAATTTTTGAAAAAACACGGATCATACCAAATGGGGTCGATGCCTTTTGGACTAGAAATTTATATAGTCATAAAGAAAAAATAAATTCTGATCGAATAAATCTATTATGTGTTGCTACTATCGATGCAAATAAGAATCAAATAAAACTGGTAGATGCTTGTGAGTTACTCATCCAAGAAGGCTGGAATATCCATCTTAGTTTAGCAGGTGCTGTTCTTGATAAGGATGTTTATGATAAAATTATCTGTAAACCTTTTGTTGAATATTTAGGTGTGATGGATAAAGAGGAACTTATATATGAATACCGAAAAAATGATATTTTTGTAATGCCATCTAAAACGGAAACGTTTGGGCTAGTATATGCAGAGGCTCTTAGTCAGGGGATGCCTATCATTTATACAAAAAATCAGGGATTCGATAAACAGTTTCCTGAGGGGTATATTGGTTATCATGTTAATGCTGAATGTGCTGAGGATATTGCAGTATCAATTAAAAATGTAAGAGGTCATTATCCGGAGTTAACAAAGAATTGCACAGAAGCAATTAAAAAGTTTAATTGGACTACAATAGGAGAAGCATATTTGGAATTATATCGAACTATTAAGGAAAATAGAAGTAAATAGGTGAATGTATGTATATTCTAATAATTGCAAGAGGATATCCTACCAGCAAATACCTTCTTAATGGTGTTTTTGAATTTGACCAAGCGAAAGCATTACAAAAGGCCGGATGCAATATTGTTTATGCGTCTATTGATTTAAAATCGATTAGACGGATTCGAAGATGGGGAATCAAGGATTTCGAAAAAGAGGGTGTTACTGTAGCAGAAATTAGCTGGCCTGTAGGCGGCGCTGGTGAGGCGATATTTGACTATGTAGGAAAGCGAGCAGTTACAAAGTTGTATAAGCATGTTGTAAAACGCTATGGACGTCCAGCACTTGTGCATGTCCATTTTTTAGAATATGCATTTTTGACTGCGGATTTATGTGAGCGAGAAAAACTGCCGTTTGTAATTACTGAACATTACTCTAAAATGAATCATGACTCTATTGATAATCGAACAAGGTTGCGCGCAAAATATGCATATAGCAGAGCAGATGCAGTAATAGGTGTGAGTGAGGTGTTTTGTGATAGAATTGCTAGAAATGTACAAATTTGTCCTGTTTGTATTCATAACGTAGTGGACACAGATATTTTTTTGCCACAAAAAAGAAATCCATATAAAAAAGATGGACACATTTTTGTATCGACAGGAAACTTAAAAAGAGTAAAAGGCTTTGATCTGTTGATTAAAGCGTTTTCGAAAATTATAGAAGAATATGAGCAGTGTAGACTTATTATCATAGGGGATGGAGTTGAAAAACAGAATTTAATGAATTTAGTGAGAGAACTTGATCTTTCTGAGCAAGTGTGCTTTAAAGGAGCTTTGAATAGAACAGATATTGCTCGCGTTTATCATGAGGCTGATACGTTTGTATTAGCGAGTCGAAGTGAAACTTTCGGTGTGGTTTATATAGAAGCTATGGCATCCGGATTGCCGGTGATAGCAACCCGATGTGGTGGACCAGAAAACTTTGTGATACCACAGACTGGTAAACTAATTGAAGCCGAAAATATAGATGACTTATATCGTGCAATGCGGGACTTTGTTTTGCATAAAGAAAGTTATGATACAGAATTTATATCTGATTATGCGCGATGTGAGTTTTCGCCAGAAAACATCTCAGGAAAAATCATTGCTTTATATGAAAATATATTGCATGTGAGTTTAAAATGATAAGGGGGAACGTTTGGAGGGATTGTTAAAAAAATTAGGACAGTTTTCTATAGGACCAATTGTAGGAGCTTTGATAGGATTTATTACAGTACCTATTATTACGTATTTTATCTCTCCGGAGGAATATGGAAAGTCCAGTATGTTTACTTTGGCAATATCGATTTTGCAATTATTCGTTTTTTTAGGAATGGATCAAGCTTATACGAAACGGTATTATGAAACTGTAAATAGATCGAAACTGTTGACAAATGCTATTTTTCCGGCATTTATATTGGTTATGGCTATTGATTTAGGACTGCTTTTGGGAAAGGGAAAAGTAGCAGAACTTTTATTTGGCAGTTCTGAAGAGATAATTTGTGTATACGCACTTATTATCATCCTCCCGGGGTTAGCAATTGAAAAATTTGCCCTGATGGATATAAGAATGCAGCAACGAGGCGTATTGTATTCGGTAATGTCAATTTTATTGAAGACATTAACATTAATATGTATCGTAACTTTATTTGTACAATATCAAAAGAGTTTTCGAGCCATAGTTTTTGGGACTACAGTAGCACAATTGCTTTATAGTGGAATTTTATTGTTTTGTGTTCGAAAGAGTTTCATTATTAGAGCATCATTGCTGGATTGGCTGGAAATCAAATCACTGCTTAAATTTGGTTTGCCTATTGTACCGGTGAGTATTATAGGATGGGCTTTGAGTGGTATGGATAAAGTAATGTTGAGAGGATTTTGTGACTATTCAGAACTAGGCATGTATGAAGTGGCCTTCAAAGTTGTGAATATTATTGGAATTGCACAGACGTGTTTCACAAGCTTTTGGGTTCCTGTGGCGCATCAATGGAACAACGATAATGTAGATAAGGAACGGTTTGTATATATAGGAAGGCTTATTTCATTAGCAATGACAGGAATATTTGTACTTGTTCTGTTGTTTAAAAATGTTATTTTTTTCATTTTAGCGGATGATTATGGACAAGCTGTTAATATTGTGCCGTTTTTACTGATTTATCCAATTATGTACACGGTGTCGGAAGTTACTGTTATGGGGATTTATTTTAAGGAGAAAACTTTAAATTTGTTATTTGTCTCCTTGGCAGCATCTATTGTAAATATAGCTTTAAACTGTATTTTAATCCCTAAGGCAGGAGCCATTGGAGCTTCGATTGCAACTGGTGTTTCTTATACCGTATTTTTTTGGATTCGCACTCTAATTTCCAGAAGAATTTGGTTCAAGTTTCCTGTTAAGGAATATATTTTTATTACGGCTATTTTATTTGTTTTAAGTTTTTGTAATATATGGATTCATGGAATTGGTGTTTATATAATTAATTGTTGTAGTATTCCTATTATAGTATATTATTTTAGAAATGAACTAAAAGATATTTTTCATTATTTGAAAAAAGCAAACACGACGCGCTCTGTTTAAGGAGGAAATTCAAATGGAAAAGCCAGTGCGTAAAAGCATTTGTATATTAATATCAGTCGTATTATGCCTTATTAGCTCATCATTTTTTGTTTATGCAAAGGATTCTGATTCTTCGCTGAGTGAAGAAAAGGAGCCGTTTTACGATAAGGAATCGAAAGTATTCTATGCTAATGGAACGGCAATCAGCATTTCGGGTGTGAGTAATGAAGATAATCAAATTACCTGGATTGATCAAAATGGAAAGAAAAAATCTCAAACGATAGACCGAGCAACAACTATTTATGCAGGCAGCAGTTTAGAAGATTGTGAGAATGGATCTATTACAGTGGGAGATAATGCCAAAATAAAAGAGCTTTGTCTAGGAGGAGAACCTTTTACTGTTAGTACAGCGAATCTTTGTGTGGAAAACGGAGAAATTGAAGACCTTAGCTTAAAAAACTCTTGTATAAAAAATCTTGAGTTTAAGCAAGGCAATGTGAAAAATATCGTTAGGGATGATACTACAGTCCTTAAAGATACAAAAGCATATTATTTTGACAATGTTGTGTCATATGATATGTTGACTTCGATCGGATTGAATTCTTCGCAACTTAGTGAGTATGTTTCGGTGTGGCTCAATTTAGGAAATAATGGTGAACTTAAATTATATAATCCGAAAGGATACTGGTCTTATTCGGAACAGTGGTTTTATTTGGGAGCTGTTCCATCAGGGTATACTATTAAAGAATATATTACTGAAAAATTTGGTGCAAAATTTTATGAATCCCTTTGTAAGCCGATACCTTATAAAGGCTGTGAATTTACTGGATGGAAGACAGCACCAGAAAACGGTGTTGCATGGAACATGGATGATAGTGTTATAAAAGCCGATGGGTGTTACGAAGAATCTGTTCGGTTGAAGGACACTAGTGATGAATTGATTCCTGAGAAAACATTGAATATCTATGCGGAATGGAAAGTAAACTATAAGCGATTATATGGGCAAACTCGATATGAGACCGCATACCGCATTGCAGATGAGATAGCAAAAAAGAAGACTTTAGATCAGTTAGATGGTGCAATCGTTGCTTATGGTCAGGATTATCCAGATGCCTTGTCAGGAAGTTGTTTATCTAAAGCAACCGGATACCCTATCTTATTGGTAGATAGTAGAAATGAAGATGAGGTGATTTCGCAGATTTATTCTGATATTAAAACAGATGGAAAAATATACATTCTTGGAGGGTTAAGGGTCGTTTCACGAGAGTTTGAGGAATCGTTATCAGAGAACTTTCAGGTAAAGCGACTACAGGGAAAAACTCGATACGAAACAAACATTCAAATATTAAAAGAGACAGACAAATTGTCGGATGATATTCGAGATTTAACGATTTGTACGGGAAATGATTTTGCAGATTGTTTGTCTGTATCCGCAGTAGGGAGTGATATTCTTATTGTGGATAAAAGCCTGACTGCAGACCAGAAAGCGTATATAAGTAATAAAACGAGAGAGAGGAATTACATCATAGGTGGGGAAAAGGCGATTTCAAATACTTTACAGAAGTCATACGATACTCTTATAGATGATAAGTCTATAAGAGTAGGTGGCAAGAATCGATATGAGACTTCACGACAAGTAGCTGAAACTTTTTTTGAAAATCCTGAAAATGGTGTTGTAGCTTGGGGAGAAAATTATCCTGATGGACTTTCAGGAGCTCCTCTAGCAATGCAAATTGGTGCGCCATTATTGTTAACTAGTAATAATAACTATAAGGATGCTGTAAATTATTTAAATCAAAATGAAATGAACTTTCTATATGTTCTTGGGGGCCCTTCTTTAATTTCAGAGAGTTTAATGAATAAACTTACAGGATATGCCGGAAAAACAGCTCAAAGTGATAATCCGGCTTATGATGATATAGTGGCGGATGATACAGTTCCCGCAACCGCATCCAATGGTGCTTCTGATAATAATGATACAGGAACACAGTTAAAGGCAATGAATCTGGATAAGGTAGATAAGTTGATGATTGTAGCACATCCAGATGATGAATCCTACTGGGGAGGTGCTCATTTGCTTGAAGATAATTATTTGGTTGTGTGCATTACCAATGGAGATAATTCAGTTCGCCATAAAGAATTTTTTAATGCACTACAATATAGTGGAGATGAGGGTGTGATTCTGGAATATCCTGATATTAAGAATGGTGTAAAAAGTAAATGGCAGGATTGTCAAAAAGAGATTGTTTCTGATCTACAAAAGATAATTGATTATAAAGATTGGAGCCTAATTGTAACGCATAATCCGGATGGAGAATATGGTCATATTCATCATAAGATTACAGATAAGATTGTAACCTCAGTTTGTAATACAAATGGTCTGTCGGACAAATTATTTTATTTTGAGCAGTATTATAAAGCCTCGAAGGTTCCGAATAATTTTAAGTCAAATCTTTTAAAAGAGGAGAGAGAAAGAAAATATCAATTAGCTATAAAGTACCCTAGTCAGTGGAGTGGATTTAAGAATAGATATGAAGTAATGCAGCCATATGAATATTGGGTGAAAGCGACTGAATGGGGTCAAAGAGATAAAATGTCAATTAGAGTTTATACTGATACAAATCATAATTTTTCGACTTTTTAACTAAAAAACAAGGAGGATATCATGCAGTTCAGAGATTTAAAACAACAATATCAGGTATTGAAAAAAGACATGGATGCTGCCATGGTA
>CAKRWZ010000004.1 GCA_934418295.1 uncultured Mediterraneibacter sp. | reverse complement strand
AAATATAACATGTTAAATTTTCCAGGCAGCCGCTTATACAGCTGCCTGGAGTCTGAAAAGCCATAAAGGCAAAATATGAGAACGGATAATAATTCTTTGAGACGTGAGGCTTGCGTAAGCTCCGAGATTAAAGAATATATTATATAATAAGGAGGAGAAAAAATGGCTGTAGTAAAAACAAACATTGATGAGGCTATTGCTAGAATTACTGACTGGCAAGGCAAAGAGGTAACTTACAAACCGGTTGCAGGTGGAATCACAAACCCGAACTTCCAGGTATTTGTTGACGGAACTCCGGTGTTCTTGAAAATTCCGGGAGACGGAACAGATTTCATCAACAGAGACAATTGCCACATCGCTAACGAAATCGCTTCTGAGAGTGGAGCAGGCCCGAAGGTATTGTACTATTTCGAAGATACTGGTGTAGAAGTATTCGAGTGGTTGGAAGGATATCGTCAGGTAACATTCGGTGATGTTTATGATGAAAATATCTTCAAAAAATCTGTTGAAGCTATCCGCGGATTCCATGCCGGAACAGAGACAATGCCGCAGGTAGAGTCTGTATTCGATCAGAGCAGAGATATGTACAACAGAGCAAAAGAAGGCAGATATCTTCCGCCTTGGGATGATAAAATGCAGTACTTGATGAACAAGATCGAAGAAGCTTTCAAACACAATGACTTTGACCTTCATCCTTGCCACAATGACTTCTGGACAAACAACATGATGTACAACGAAGAAACAAATGATCTGAAGATCATTGACTACGAATATGGTTCAATGGGAGATCCGTACTACGATCTTGGACTGTACTCTGCAGTTAACTTCCTGACAGAAGACTTTGATGTTATCATGAACACAATTTACAACAATGGCGTTAATGATGAGATTGGTTTCGCAAGACTGAAACTGAACAAGATCGCTGGAGATATCAAATGGGCTTACTGGTCACTGTATCAGGCAATGGGATCTGACCTTACAGATTACATGAACTGGTATGGACCGAAGGTAGCACGTCTGCAGCATATGTGGGCAGATCCGCGTGTTGATCTGTGGCTGAACAAACTGAACGGAAAAACACCATTCTACACAAAATAATTTTTGACCATAGAGGTTAAATGAAGTAAATAGAGCCCCTGTGCCTGACTGTCGAACGTTAGACATAGGGGCTTTTGTGAACTATGACAGAAATGGAAATGATTTAAACAGCTGAAAAACGGTATTAAATAATTACGTGAGTTGATAAGTTGTAATGAGCCGAGTTGAGGCAAAAAGCAAGGAGGCGAAAATGGTAAAAACAAATATCGAAGAAGCAATTGCAAGAATTGATGATTGGGCAGATGCAAAGGTTACGTATGAACCGGTAGCGGGAGGTATCACCAACCCCAATTTTAAAGTCTTTGTGGATGACAAAGCATACTTTTTGAAAATCCCGGGAGCGGGAACAGATTTTATCGATCGTAATGTCTGCCACGCAGCGAACTTGAATGCGGCGGAAAGCGGAGCGGGTCCGAAAGTCTGCTACTATTTTGAAGATACCGGTGTAGAAGTGTTCGAGTGGCTGGAAGGGTACAGGCAGGTTACTTACGGAGATGTCTATGATGAAGATATCTTTCGTAAAATATCAGAAGCTTCTGCGGCTTTCCACAACAGAGAGGGCGCATCTCTTCCGTTGGTTGAAAGTGTGTTTGACCAGACGAGAGATATGATCGACCGCGCAAAACAGGGCAGATATCTTCCGGTATGGCATGACAGAATGCTCTGGATGCTGCAGATCTGTGAAGAAGCCTTTGAAAATTACGGAATCGATAAGAAAGTCTGCCACAACGATCTTTATACGAATAATATGATGTATAATGAAGAAACCGGCGATCTGAAGATCATCGACTGGGAATATGCTTCCATGAATGACCCGTATTATGACTTGGGAACTTTCTCGGATTCCAACTATTTGACAGAGGAAATGGATGTGGTTTTGACCAAAATTTATCACAATGGAGTGTTTGACGATTTTGGATTTGCCAGACTGAAGTTGAATAAAATCCTTTCTGATATTAAATGGGGATATTGGTCGTTGCAGCAGGCAATCAATTCAGATGTGGATTTTGACTATATGAATTGGTATAACATCCAGACGTCTCCGCTGCCGTGGAAGTGGTCGGATCCTCGCGTAGATATTTGGCTGAATAAACTGAATGGAAAAACACCATTCTATACAAAATAAAAAGAATGCAGAAGAGGAAAAAAGAATGCTGAAAGAATTATTTGAAAAACTGAGAGGGAAAAATAAAGGACAAGAAGTAAAAACTGCGGCACCGGTCAGCAAAGAGCCGGAATGTGCCTGCAAAGAGCCTGAAAAGGAAACAGGAAAAACAATGGTAAGCACCAATATTGAAGAAGCGATTGCAAGAATTGATGACTGGAAAGGCAAAAAAGTTACATATGAGCCGGTGGCAGGCGGAATTACAAACCCGAACTTTAAGGTTTTTGTAGACGGAACACCGGTATTTTTGAAAATTCCGGGAGCGGGAACAGATTTTATCGACAGAGGCAACTGTCATATTGCCAACGAGATTGCTTCTAAGAGTGGGGCAGGCCCGAAGGTTTTGTACTTCTTCCCGGATACCGGAGTAGAAGTGTTTGAGTGGTTGGAAGGCTATCGTCAGGTGACATTTGGTGATGTTTATGACGAGACGATCTTCAAAAAATCTGTTGAAGCTATCCGAGGCTTCCATGCCGGAACAGAGAAAATGCCGTTGGTAGAGTCTGTGTTTGATCAGAGTAGAGATATGTACAACAGAGCGAAAGAGGGTAGATATCTTCCGTCCTGGAACAGCAAAATGCTGTATCTGATGGACAAGATTGAAGAAGCATTCAAGCACAATGATTTTGAACTTCGTCCTTGCCACAATGACTTCTGGACAAACAACATGATGTTCAATGAAGAAACAAAAGACCTGAAAATCATCGACTATGAATATGGCTCAATGGGAGATCCGTACTATGACCTTGGATTGTACTCAGCAGTCAACTTCCTGACAGAAGACTTTGATGTTGTCATGAACACAATTTACAACAATGGTGTTAACGATGAAATTGGTTTTGCAAGACTGAAATTGAACAAGATCGCCGGAGATATCAAATGGGCTTACTGGTCACTGTATCAGGCGATGGGCTCCGATCTTACGGATTACATGAATTGGTATGGACCGAAGGTGGCACGTCTGCAGCATATGTGGACAGATCCGCGAGTTGATCTCTGGTTGAACAAATTGAATGGAAAAACACCGTTCTATACAAAGTAATCAAAATCGAAGATAAAAATATAAATCCCCGTGCCTGTTTTAAGGCATGGGGTTTTTAAAGAGATGGGAGGAAAACGTGAAAGCTGTTTGGGAAGAAGCGGTTTCCAGAGTGAAAGCCTGGGAAGGACAGGAAATAAAATGCGTTCCGGTACAAGGAGGAAAAACCAATTGGGATTACAAAGTAACTGTGGGAGAGGTGTCAGCTTTTTTGAAAGTGCCGGGAGAAGAAACGGATTTTATAGACAGGGACAGTTGTTATGTGGCTAATCGGATCGCAAAGCAATGTGGGGCCGGTCCGGCGGTATTGTACTATTTTGACGATACGGGAGTTTTGTTTTCAGAATGGCTGGAAGGGTATCGGCAACTGAAGTTTGGAGACGTCTATGAGCGAGAAATTTTTGAAAAGATGATTTGCGGGATTCGAAAATTTCATGGAATGGAAGAGGTGCTTCCGCTGCTTGAAACGGTTTTTGATCAGACGAGGGAAATGGTTTCGCGGATAAAAGACGGAAAATATCTTCCGCCGTGGCATGATCGAATGTTGTATCTTATGCAAAAGATAGAGGAAGCTTTTGCTTATGCGGAGTTCGAGGTGACACCTTGCCATAATGATTTCTGGACCAACAATATCATGTATAATGAAGAAAAAGATGATCTGAAAATTGTAGATTATGAATATGCCTCCATGGGGGATCCGTATTATGACCTGGCTGTTTTGTCGGTGAATAATTTCCTGACAGAAGAGATGGATGCGTGGATGAGCAAAGTATATCATGACGGAAAAGAAGATCCGATCGGTTTTGCACGTTTGAAATTAAATAAGATCGCGGCAGACATTAAATGGGTATATTGGTCGTTGTATCGGGAAAAACGATCAGAGCTTTTGGATTACATGGGGTGGTATGGGCCGAAGATTGCCCGTCTGCAGCATATGTGGACGGATCCGAGAGTGGATGTTTGGCTGAATCTTTTAAAAGGGAAATCGCCTTTTTATAAGAAATGATTCGGAAGCGTGAGAAAAAAGTGGGAAGCAAAGAGGTGTGCTGCCTTTACAGGGAAATAATTGGTTGAGTTTTTGCGAACAAAGTGTATAATAATTATCATAGGTTGTATTTTTTATTTATAAAGAAATGGGTCTTGGACAAAGGTTTGTCCCAAAAAGAAAATTAGGGGAAAAGAGAGTAAAGTACTAAGGAGAGGAAATAGAGATATGGAGGAGAAATACATATCTATTACAGAGCTGGCGAAGTTGAGAAAGGTATCCAGTGAAACCCTTCGCTATTATGATCGGGTGGGCCTGCTCAAGCCGGCGTATATCGATCCGCAGACGAGATATCGCTATTATACGATCCGACAAAGTGAAGAACTTGGAGTGATTCGCGAATTGAGAGATCTTGGCATGTCGGTGCAGGAGATACAAAATTATCTGGAAGGGTGTAATCTTCAAAAATCGGTAAAGATGTTGGCACAATATTATTCGCGTCTTCAAGATGATATTGAAAGAAACTTGTCGTTGTGCAGAAACATTGCACATAAGCTGGCGTATTTGGGAGAACTTACCGCGGTTCAGGAAACGGAAGCGCCGCATATACGGTATATACCGGAAAGGCGCCTGATTACTTTCGGTGAAAAAGCGGGCGGACCAAACAAGCATACATATGCCATTACGAAATTGGAGGGATATTTGAAGGATATCGCCCCGGTTCTTGCTACGGATAGTGTGGGCATCTGTGCAGGGGAAGAGATTTTGGAGCAAAGTGAGGAGTATATACCGGGAGTTCCGATCGTATTTGTGGAGGAGGAAGAAGTAAAACCGGAAGCGGATAAGATCATGCAGGCGGCTCCGGCGGGAAATTACCTGTGTATGGAATACAGAGGCGGAAGACTGGAAAAGTACGATGTCTGTTTCGAAAAAGTAAAAGAATATATGAAAGAAAACGACCTGACGATCGATGGCCCGATCTATCAGGTATATAAAATAGATGTAACATTGACACAAAACAGAGAGGAGACTCTGCTGGAAATCCAGGTGCCTGTAAAGGGCGAGATTGTGAATAATATAGCGGACTTGGAGGATGGCAAAATCTGAAAAATCTATTGACCTTTGTCCTGCACAAGGCGGTACCATGTTAATGTAAAAAAATTATTATTTTTTAATACTTTTATGGAGGAAGAGAAACATGGAAAAAAATTTTTGGGAACATCTTGCAGCAAACGAGATCACACCATTTATGGATCTTGTAGACCTGTCTGAAAGAATTCTTGGAAGAAAAGTTGCAGAAATCAGCTTCCTGGCTGGTGGTCTGACAAACAAGAGTTTTAAGATCGTTTATGATGACGGAAAGAAAGTCGTTATGAGACTTGCTGGTGCAGGTACAGGCGAATACATTGACCGTTCTGCAGAGAAATACAACGCAACAAAAATGGGCGGACTTGGAATCGCTCCGGAAGTTTACTTCTTCGATGAGAAAACAGGTTCTCAGATTTCTGAGTTCATCGAGCTGCCTACATGCCACCTGGAAGACTTCCAGAAAAACAAAGATGTAGTATCTAAAGCAGCTAAACTGGTTCGTATGTATCATACATCTGGTATCCAGTTCAAAGGAGCTATGGATCCGGTTCAGGGAATCAAAGATTATGTTAAGATCCTGGAAGACAAAGGATTTGACGAGAGATACGAAGGATGGGATGAGATCTACGCTACAGTTCTTAAGATCGCTGCAGCTTACGAGAAAAATCCGCCGGCACTTGGACCGTGCCACAATGACGTTCTTGCTGAGAACTTCATGTATGACGGAACAACAATGAAATTGATCGACTGGGAGTACGGCGGACAGAACGATCCTTACTATGATGCAGCAGGTCCTCTTACAGAGAACGAGATGGATGACGAGATGACAGAAGTATGGCTGACATCCTACTTTGGCGGAGAGCCGACAGAAGAAGAAAGAGCTCGCGTTATGGTTGGTAGATTCCTGTATTGTACATACTGGTCAGTATGGTCACTGGTACAGATGGCAAACGGCAAAGAGCGTGAGATCTACTGGGATTACGGCTTGGATCGTGCAAAATTAGGAAAAGCTTACATGAATGATCCGAAGTTTGCAGATTACCTTGCAATCATCTCTAAATAATTGTATAGAAAATATACATATTGAAAGCAAGTTAACGAACTGACAGATTAAACGGGCTAACGGGCTAACGGCTATTGACTGTGGCCGTTAGCCTTTTTGTTGCTAAGCACACGACAAAAAGGTTCGGTGAGCCTTTTTTGGTCGGTGATATTTAATCAGATGGAAACGGTTGACCTTTGTGCAACACAATAGCCTATAATGTGTTCGGAAGATGGGGGAAACTCTGTTTTTCTGTTTGAATTTGTCCGAATTGGTAAGAATAAGCTGTGAAAAGTGTTCGTTAGGAACAAAAATCCTGAGAAACACACCATATTTGGATAAAGGAGAAAGGGAAATTGCCTCATTTTTCAATTGAACAACTTTACAGAAAGTCGGAAAAGGACGAGAAAGAAGTAACTATGAAACAATTTTATGTAAGACCGCGTATTTATTGTACGAAAGAGAATCTGGATACAGTTCTTGCTGGCACGACCAAGGCTTTGATCGTGACAGATCATTTTATGCATGAAAACAAAATGGATGAGTATCTGACAGTGCCAATGATGCAGAAGGGAATTGAGTACAGAATCTTTGCGGGTGTTACAGGGGAACCTAATATGGAGATGGTGGCCGAAGGCGTAAATATACTGGCAGAGTTTCAGCCGGACACTGTGTATGGCTTCGGAGGAGGATCGGCGATTGATGCGGCGAAAGCGATGTGTTATCTGCTTGCAAAGCATCAGGGAAAGACGAACCGTCGGTTCGTTGCAATTCCGACTACCAGCGGAACGGGCACGGAAGTGTCTTCCTATGCTGTAATCACAGATGAGAAGGAAGCAACCAAATATCCGATACACGACGATGAGATGCTACCAGATATGGTACTTCTTGATGCTGAGCTTTGCGTGACGGTACCACCGTCAGTAACAGCAGATGCGGGGATCGATGTGTTGACCCATGCCATAGAGGCCTATGTAACAGGAACGGCGGATGACTTTACGGATGCGGCTGCAGAAAAGGCAGCCAGACTGGTGTATGAAAACCTGCATCAGGTTTATAAAAATCCATCCGATCTGGCGGCACGGCAGAAAGTGCACGATGCGTCTTGTCTTGCCGGAATCGCATTTAACAATTCTGGTCTTGGACTGAACCATGGAATGGCTCATGCCCTTGGTTCGCATTTCCATATTCCGCATGGAAGGGCGAACGCTGTTTTACTTCCTTATGTAATGGCGTACAATGCCGGATGCCATGACTCTCTGACTCCGATTGCCTGCCGCTATGCAGAGCTTGCGAAGGTGCTTTCGCTCAGTTCTTCCAGTGTAAGAGCGAGCTGCCTGAATTTGATACGGTCGCTCAGACAGTATATTCTCCGTCTGAACATACCGGATCGGATCTGTAACCTGGGGATTTCCAGGGAAGAGTTTGACGCTGTACTGGACGAAATGGTGGAAAGCGCCCTGAATGATACCTGCACGGCTGGAAACCCAAGAGTCCCGACGGCAGAAGAGGTACGGGAGCTGTATATTACAGCGTATCTTGGAAGGCAGGTTAATATTTAAAAAGGAAGAGGAGGTTAGGCGACATGGCAGAAGAAAAGAAACAGCGAATTATACAAGAGTTTGTACCTGGCAAGCAGGTAACACTGGCTCATGTGATTCCCTCTCCGGTTCCAATCCTTTATGAAAAAATGGGAATGATCGACGGCACAGGAGCGATCGGTATTTTTACGATCACGCCGAGTGAAGCGGCGATCATCGCAGCAGATGTTGCCAGCAAAGCAGCAGATATCGAAATTGGTTTTGTGGATCGTTTTAACGGTTCCCTGATCATCAGCGGAGATGTGGCTGGAGTAGAGGCAGCTCTTAATGATGTAATGTCTGTATTGTGTGATTCTATGGGCTTTACGCCGGCACCGATCACAAGATCGTAAGGGCAGAAAGCAGAGAGGAACGAAAATAAAAACAGACGAAGATACGTCAGAAAAGAGGTGGCATCTACATGTATACAACAGACGGAGAACACGAAGGAAAGCTGCGAGTTGTACAAGAATCTGTACCTGGTAAGCAGGTGACGCTGGCGCATGTGATTCCCTCTCCGGTTCCGCAGCTGTTTGAAAAGATCGGCTTGATTGATGCAGAAGGTGCTCTTGGCATCTTGACGATCACGCCCAGTGAGGGAGCGATCATTGCGTCGGATGTTGCCAGTAAAGCAGCAGGGATAACGGTAGGGTTCGTGGATCGTTTCAACGGCTCCCTGATCATTACCGGACTGGTAGCCGATGTGGAGACAGCACTGCAAGGCGTAATGGATGTGCTTTGTAAAGAGATGGGATATACGCCGACTCAGATGACGAGATCCTGATGAGTGTAACAGACACTCACTGATAAAAAGTAAGACGTGTTGGAGGAAACTTGAAATGCGAATGATATTTATAGGACGTTCCATGGCTGGGAAAACGACACTCTGTCAGTATCTGAATCAGGAGGATCTCAATTACCATAAGACCCAGACGGTACAGGTGGTAAATGGCGATGTCATTGATACCCCTGGAGAATATCTGGAGCAGGCATATTTGAGAGGTGCCCTTTCAGTATCGGCAGCAGATGCAAACCTGATCGTACTCGTACAGGCGGCAAACGAGAGAGGAACTATGTTTTCGCCGGGGTTTGCGAGCAGATTCGCAAAACCGTGTATCGGAATCGTGACCAAAAGCGATCTGGGAACGGAAAAACAAATTTATAATGCAACGAAATATCTTCAGTTTGCGGGAGCGAGAAAGGTATTTGTGACCAGCAGCTATGAAGGCAAGGGCTTTACAGAGTTGATCAAATACTTTGATGAGAAAAAAGATGAGTTTGCATTGACGAACAAAGTAACAGTAAAATAACTATGATAAAAATGACAGACGGTAACAGTCGGAGGAGGTAAAAGTTTTGCGTGAAGAAATACTCAGTGTGGGTATTGATATTGGAACATCGACCACTCAGCTGATTTTCAGCAGACTTGTCCTGGAAAACAGGGCAACCAGTTATACGGTGCCGAGGATTGATATTGTAGAAAAAGAAGTCATCTACCGGAGCAAGATTTACTTTACTCCGCTCTTGTCCCAAAATGAGATTGATGGAGCAAAGGTGCAGGAGATCGTCAAAGCTGAATACAAGGCCGCAGGGATCAAACCGGAGGATCTGAAAACCGGAGCGGTCATCATTACCGGTGAGACGGCGAGGAAGTCGAATGCCAATACGGTACTTGCCGGTCTGAGTGATATGGCTGGCGAGTTTGTAGTCGCTACGGCAGGACCGGATCTGGAATCGGTGCTTTCGGCAAAAGGTGCCGGAGCAGATGTACTGTCGGAAGAAAAGCGAGAGGTTATTGCCAATATTGACATGGGCGGCGGAACCAGTAATGTGGCATTCTTCCAGAAGGGTGCCCTCCGCGGGACAAGCTGCATGGATATCGGCGGACGGCTGATCAAAGTGGAAAACGGAAAGATTTCTTATATTTTCCATAAGATCAAAAAATTGGCGGCAGAGCATCAGATCCAGATCAATGTGGGAGATGCTGCGGATGAAGGAAAGCTGTACAAAGTCTGTGAGTTGATGGCAGATCAATTGGCAATGGGGCTTCATCTGAAGCCGGCCGATGCGATGCATGCCGAGATGTACACAAATGACGGTGAACCCTTACCGGACGAACCGAAAATCACGGGCATCACATTTTCCGGTGGTGTTGCAGACTGTGTCAATCGAACAGATTTTAAAAATACATTTGAATATGGGGATATCGGAGTGCTCCTCGGAAGAGCGATCCGTGAAAACCAGGCCTTTAAAGAGGCAAACGTTTATCCTGCGGTGGAGACGATCCGTGCAACGGTAGTCGGAGCCGGTTCACATACAACGAATGTCAGCGGAAGCACCATTAGTTATGCATCTGGTGAATTACCGATTAAAAACATTCCGGTATGTAAGGTGAGCCTCCAGGATGAAAAAGAATCAGAAAGCTTCAAGCGTTCCGTACAGAGCATGCTGGATCTCTATAAGAGCGAAGGCGAGATGGAAAGAGTGGCGATTGCATTTTCAGGTGAATACCATATGGGATTTGCTGCGGTGCAGGAGCTGGCAAAGGACATCATTGAAAGCGCTCAGGATGTGATCAAAAGCAAACATCCGTTGATCTTGGTGGTAGAGCAGGATATCGCAAAGGTACTTGGAAATGCTATAAACTTTTTACTAGAACGTAAAAAGGATGTAATCTGTATTGATGGGATCAACGTACAGAATGGCGATTATATCGACATCGGAGAACCGATGGGAAGTGGCCGAGTGGTTCCGGTTGTTACAAAAACATTGGTGTTCAATTCCCTGTAACAACACATAATTTTGTTAATCCCTCTGTAAAAAGAGTGGAAATAATAGAAAGGTAGAGGTGAGGATATTGGTTTTAAAGACAAAGTTATTTGGTAAAGTGTATGAATTCAAGTCACTTTGCGAAGTAATGGCGAAAGCCAACGAGGAAAAGTCTGGAGACAGACTGGCAGGCATCGCTGCAGAAAGCGCTGAAGAGCGTGTGGCAGCAAAAGTTGTCCTTTCTCATATTACATTGGAAGATCTGCGGAATACTCCTGCAGTTCCATATGAGGACGACGAAGTAACAAGAATTATTCAGGATGACATCAATGAGACGATCTACAAAGAAATGAAGGGCTGGACAGTAGCAGAACTTCGCGAGTGGATCCTGGACGAGAACACAACAGGCGAGATGATCAAACGTGCATCCCGCGGTCTTACCAGCGAGATGGTATCAGCAGTTTGTAAACTGATGACAAACCTGGACCTGGTATACGGCGCAAAGAAAATTACAATTACCGCACACTGTAACACGACGATCGGTCTTCCGGGAACATTCTCTTCCCGTCTGCAGCCGAACCACACAACCGATGATCCGAAAGGTATCATGGCTTCTACAATGGAAGGTTTCTCCTATGGATGTGGAGACGCCGTTCTGGGTCTGAACCCGGTTGATGATTCCGTAGAAAGTGTTGCAAGAATTCTGAAGAGCTTTGATGAGTTCAAGAACAAATGGGAAATCCCGACACAGATCTGTGTACTGGCTCATGTAACCACACAGATGGAAGCTATGGATAAGCTTCATGCTCCGATCGATCTGATGTTCCAGTCTATCGCAGGATCTCAGAAAGGTAACGAAGCATTTGGTCTGAACGGACACATGCTGCAGGAAGGTCATGACATGATGCTCCGCGAAGCTACATGTACAGGACCGAACGTAATGTACTTTGAAACAGGACAGGGTTCCGAGCTTTCATCCGAAGCACATAACGGATGGGATCAGTTGACAATGGAAGCAAGATGTTATGGTCTGGCAAGACATTATCAGCCATTCCTTGTAAATACCGTAGTAGGATTTATCGGACCGGAGTACCTGTATGATTCTAAACAGGTAACACGTGCAGGTCTGGAAGACCACTTCATGGGTAAACTTTCCGGTATCCCGATGGGATGTGACGCATGTTATACAAACCACATGAAGACAGACCAGAATGATATCGAAAACCTGGCAACACTTCTGGTGGCTGCCGGATGTAACTACATCATGGCTATTCCGGAAGGAGATGACTGTATGCTGATGTACCAGTGTACCGGTTATCATGAGACACCGGCTCTGCGTGAGGTATTTGGACTTCGTCCGATTCCGGAATTTGACGCATGGCTTGAAAAAATGGGATTCTCTAAAGATGGTAAGCTGACACCGCTGGCCGGAGATGCTTCCGTATTCTTGACTAAATAAGGGGGTGTAGCATATGAACGAAAAAGATTTAAAAGATATTATCGCGCAGGTTTTATCAGAAATAAATCTGGAAAACACAGCTGCGGCTCCTGCAGCTGATACAGCTGCAGCTCCTGCAACTGATGCGCCGGCAGAAAAAGCACCGGAGATCGAAGACGGCTGTTGGGAAGACGTGGCAGCAATTGACCTGAAAAAACAGTATCTGGTAGAAAACCCGGTAAACGGAGAAGCATTCTATGATCTGAAACAGTATGCTCCTTGCCGTCTTGGTATCGGCAAAGCAGGCGCTCGTTACAAAACATTGCCTGTACTGGAGTTCAGAGCAGCCCATGCAGCAGCTCAGGACGCTGTATTCTCAGATGTAGACCAGGATTTCGTTGATAAAATGGGACTCTTTACTGTTCAGACAAAATGTGACAGCAAAGATACTTACCTGACAAGACCTGACCTGGGTCGTATGCTCAGCGATGAGGGTGCAAAAGTGGTTGCTGAAAAATGCGAGAAAAATCCGACAGTTCAGATTTATGTATCTGACGGTCTGAGTTCTGCAGCAGTAGCAGCAAACGTTGGAGATGTTCTTCCGGCTATCGAACAGGGTCTGAAGAGCTATGGAATCAAAGTTGGAACTCCGTTCTTTGTAAAATATGGACGTGTTGGTGTTATGGATCAGGTTTCCGAGATCACAGGAGCAGACGTTACCTGCGTACTGATCGGAGAGCGTCCGGGTCTTATCACTGCAAACTCCATGTCTGCATACATCGCATACAAAGCTACAGTCGGAATGCCTGAGGCAAGAAGAACTGTTGTATCCAACATCCATGCAGAAGGAACCGTTCCGGCAGAGGCTGGTGCGCATATTGCAGAGATTATCAAGAAAATACTGGAAGCTAAAGCCAGTGGTACAGATTTGAAACTTTAATAAACAGGAGGAAGGCAAATGAAACGAGATCCAATTAAAGCAAGTGTTCTTGCAACAAAAATCATCCCGAACGTGGATCCGGATCTGGCAAAAGAGCTGAATTTGACACCGGATCAGAAATCCCTGGCTCTGGTTACATCTGACTGTGATGATGTAACATACACAGCGCTGGACGAGGCAACAAAGAAAGCTGATGTTAAAGTTGTTTATGCAAAGAGCTGCTATGCCGGTGCTGACAACGCAAACACAAAGCTGGCCGGTGAAATTATCGGTATCCTTGCAGGACCGAACCCGGCAGAGGTAAGAAGTGGTCTGGATGCATGCACAAACATGATCGAGAACGAAGCACACTTCATTTCCGCAAATGATGACAACACAATCGTTTACTATGCACATTGTATCTCCCGTACAGGTTCTTACCTGTCAGAAGGCGCCGGAATCGCAGAAGGTGAAGCTCTTGCTTACCTGATCGCTCCTCCGTTGGAAGCAATGTATGGCGTCGATGCTGCTCTGAAAGCAGCTGATGTAAGCATGTGCGTACTGTATGCACCACCGTCAGAGACCAACTTTGGTGGAGCACTTCTGACTGGTTCCCAGTCTGCATGCAAAGCTGCTTGTGATGCGTTTGCTGCAGCAGTAGAATTCGTTGCAGATAACCCGATTGAGTAATTCGTGGAAATCACGGTAGTGGAGGTGCCACGTGGAAGCATTAGGAATGATTGAAGTTTACGGTATGGTACCGGCGATCGAAGCGCTGGATGCTTCCGTAAAAGCTGCGAACGTTTCTATGGTCGACGTGATCTGTGTAAAGGGCGGTCTGGTTTGTACATTGGTACAAGGTGATGTCGGAGCTGTAAAGGCAGCAGTTGATGCCGGAGCAGCAGCGGCAGAGCGGATCGGCAAGGTGCTCAGCATCCATGTCATCCCAAGACCGATCGAGTCTATGAAGGATATGTTTGAAGCCGATCCGGAAGGATCTCAGAAAATGGCAAAGCTGAAAGCTGAGAAGCAGGAAGAGCCAGAAGATCCGGAAGATCCGCAGGGACCGGAAGGCCCGACAGAGCCGGAACCGGAACCGACAGAACCGGAAAAGACAGAAGAAGCTGAACCGGAAGCACCGGAAGAGTCTGCAGAAGCAGAGGAACCGGCACCGGAGGCTGAACCGGAAGCAGAGCCGGAAGATGCTGTGGAGGAAGCAAGAGCTGAGGAGACAGCAGAACCGGTGGAAGACCCGGAAACAGAAGAGGCAGCAGATAAACAAGAATCAGATTCCGCTTCAGCGGCATACACGGAAGAAGAATTGAAAGGTATGACGATCGCACAGCTCCGTTCCATCGTGGCAAAGGAAAAGATCGAAATTCCGAGCCCGTTGAAATGGAACAAATTAAAGAAGCAGGAAATGATTCAGCTAATTTTAGATTTTTACAAATAGTAGGAGAGAACAATTATGCAGATTTTTGATAAGGATCTATTATCCGTACAGGAAGTGCGTGATCTTGTAGAGCGTGCAAAAGTAGCTCAGGAAGAACTTGCACAGATGAGCCAGGCACAGGTAGATATGATTGTAAAAGCAATCGCTGATGCCGGTGTTCGTAATGCAAAACGTCTCGCTGTAATGGCAAACGAAGAGACTGGATTTGGTATTGCAGACGATAAAGTAATCAAAAACGTATTTGCAAGTAAATATGTTTGGGATGCTGTAAAAGACATGAAGACAATCGGTGAGATCGCAAGAGACGACGCAAACAAAACACGCGACATCGCTGTTCCGGTTGGTGTAATCGCTGGTCTGATCCCATCCACAAACCCGACATCTACAGCGTTCTACAAAGCTGAGATCTCAATCAAAGCGGGAAATGCTATCGTATTTTCCCCACATCCGAATGCAAAGAACTGTATTCTGGAAGCAGTAAAAGTAATTCGTCAGGCAATTCTGGAAGCAGGCGGAAACGAGGATCTGGTATCCGCAATCACAATTCCGACTATCCAGGCTACAGACACATTGATGAAACATCCTGACGTAGCAATGATCCTTGCAACTGGTGGATCCGCAATGGTACGTGCAGCTTACTCTTCAGGAACACCGGCTATCGGTGTTGGACCAGGAAACGGTCCGGCGTACATCGACAAGTCCGCTGATGTAGCATTGGCAGTAAAACGTATCATGCAGTCCAAGACATTTGATAACGGTACAATTTGTGCATCTGAGCAGTCTGTTATCTGTATTGATGAGATGGCTCCGATCGTTCGTGCAGAGTTTGAGAAACAGGGAGGATACTTCCTTTCCGATGACGAGATCGCTCAGCTTGGTAAATTCATCCTTCGTGCAAACGGAACAATGAACCCGGCTATCGTTGGTAAATCCGCAAAAGTGATCGCTGAACTGGCTGGATTCTCTATCCCGGCAAGCGCTAAGGTATTGATCGCAAGAGAAACAGGTGTAGGCCGTGGACATCCGTACTCAAACGAGAAACTGTGTCCGATCCTTGGATTCTACACAGCTCCGACTTATCAGGAAGTTTGCGAGACAGTATGCTGCATCCTTCACTATGAAGGTGCCGGACATACATTCTCTATGCATACAAAAGACTACTCTATGGTAGACTACTTTGCAGCAAGAGTACCGGCATCCAGAATTATCGTAAACACACCAAGTACACTGGGTGGTATCGGAGCTTCTACAGCATTGATGCCGGCTCTTACACTTGGATGCGGAGCTGTCGGCGGAAGTGCTACATCTGATAACGTAGGACCGATGAACCTGCTGAACATCCGTCGTGTAGCAGAAGGTCTGATCGGACTGGAAGATATCAAAGCAGAGCTTCCGGATTGCAGCAGCGGTATCTGCAAACTGAATGCAGGAAATGATGTTGACGTTGATATCGACAAGCTGGTAAGCCAGATCATGAAACGTCTTCAGAACATCTAAGAATAACTTGTTTATTATCTGTAATATATAAATATAGTTTAAAAAAGGAGAATGATTATGACAACACAGCAGGCATTAGGAATGATCGAAACAAAAGGACTTGTAGGATCTATCGAAGCAGCCGATGCAATGGTAAAAGCAGCAAACGTTACTCTGATCGGTAAAGTACACGTTGGTGGTGGTCTTGTAACAGTTATGGTACGTGGAGATGTAGGAGCTGTTAAAGCAGCAGTTGACGCCGGAGCAGCAGCAGCAGAGCGTGTCGGAGAACTGATCTCCATCCATGTAATCCCGAGACCGCACGAAGAAGTAGAGGGAATCCTTCCTTCTATCAACACAAGCGACAAATAAAAATCGCAGTCTAAACAGAGATTAAAAGGAGAATAAAGTATATGACAACAACACAGCAGGCATTAGGAATGATCGAAACAAAAGGTCTCGTAGGATCTATCGAAGCAGCCGATGCAATGGTAAAAGCAGCAAACGTTACTCTGATCGGTAAAGTACACGTTGGTGGCGGACTTGTAACAGTTATGGTACGTGGAGACGTAGGAGCTGTTAAAGCAGCAGTTGATGCCGGAGCAGCAGCAGCAGAGCGTGTCGGAGAACTGATCTCCATCCACGTAATCCCGAGACCGCACAACGAAGTTGAAGGCATCCTTCCGTCAATCAGCACAAGTGACAAATAAGAAGTGCTGATAAACTCAGGAGACAGGAAACAGGGGGTGACTGATAATGAAAGTCATAACAGAGGCAGCCTTGAGAAATGAATTGAGGCTGTCCAGACCGGAAAGTTACACCATACCGGAAGGTATGCTGTTGTCACCTGCGGCGAAAGAATTCCTTCAGCAGCGTCAGATCCGCATCCTCAAAGAGGGTGAGGAACCTGAGGTGCCTGTAAAGGCCGAAAAGGCAGTGAAAGCAGCAGAGTCTGGTACTTCGGAGAAAAAACCGAAGGAGTACCAGGCTACGGCTGTGTTTGAAATGCCGACTGTAAACGACGAAGGGAAAAAGCCGAAGTTTATCGATTATGAAACAGGAGCTTTTTATTATGAAAAGCCGGAGTACATGACCCACTTGGTTGGGAATGTACTGATTATGAAAAACAGCCCCAGAATCTTATTTAGGGGCAAGCTTGACAGTCTCGAAGCGCTGATGATCACGAACCAGTGCTTCCTGTTAGAAGATCACGAGGATAAGCTCGTGGCAGACCTGCAGGATGTATTGAATAACGTCCGTGAGCTGATGCGGTGTGATGTGCTGGATGAACCATTTACAAAAGAAATGATCATCGGGCTCACCCATGCAGAGCTGAGAGAGCATTCTCATAATCCAATGAAGTTTTATAAGATCAAACAAATGGTGCTTCCGGATTATACCTTAGGAAAAACATATGCCCTTTTGAATCAGATCCGTACAGCAGTCCGGGAAACAGAAGTTGCTGCGGCAATGGCATTCCAGGAAGGCAAAGAGTATACACGGAAAGATATTATTGAAGAATTAAATCGTATGTCCAGTGCTATCCACATTATCATGTGTAAGTACCTTGCAGGCGATTACGATAATTAGGAGGAAGGGAGAGGCATATGGATCAGATAGCTGAGAAAGTAGTAGAGATTATTACAGCATCAGGATTTGTCGGTGTAGAAGTATCTACCATACATGTTTATCTGACCGTTGCCGATTTTGAAACGCTTTTTGGAAAAGGAGCAGAACTTCACCCGAAACAATCGCTTTCGCAGCCGGGACAGTATTTATGTGAAGAAAGTGTAAATCTGATCGGACCGGAAGGCAGGATCAATCATGTTGCAGTGTACGGGCCGCTGAATGCAGCCACCCGGATCGCGGCATCGTGGTCAGAAGCCAGACAATTGGGCGTAAAAGCTCCGGTATGTGAAAGAGGAGAGCTTGACGGGGCGGGAAACGTTATGCTGGAAGGGCCTTGCGGCTCGGTAGAGGCATCACATTCCGTGATCATCGAGCATGACCACATTTATGTACCGACAGAAATTGCCCGGAAAGCCGGATTGGAAAACTGGGAACATGTAGATGTAAGAGTGTTGAGTGAAAGACCGATCACATTTAACGATGTGGTGGTTTACGTAAGCGATTCTTGCAAATACAGAATGCATATAGATGCTGACGAAGCAAGTGCAGCGGGAGTAGATGGTTTTACATTGGGTAAAATCCTGAAAAACAGACAGAAATAAGCAGTTCGAAGGAGCATACAAGTGGATTTAAAACGTATTGAAGAGTATATGAAGAGAGTTGAGCTCTCTGAGACCAAGACAGGAACACCGGTCAGCGACAAGCTGAAAGTAGGAGTGGACTTGGGAACTGCGTTTATCGTGCTGGTAGTGCTGGATGAGGAGAACAACCCCATCGCCTGTGAAAAACAACAGGCAAAGGTACTGCGTGACGGCGTGGTAGTAGATTATCAGGGCGCATCTCGGATTGTACGTGAATTAAAAGAAAAGCTGGAAAGCCGTTTGGACAGAGAGCTGGACAAATGTGCGATTGCTATGCCGGCCGGAACGGAAAGCAGCGTAAAGACTCACCAGTATGTAGCAGAAGGCGTGGGTCTTGAAGTGACAAATATTCTGGACGAGCCGACCGCAGCCAATTCCATTTACGGAATTCAAAAAGGCGTGGTCGTAGATATCGGTGGTGGAACGACCGGACTTGCCATTGTGCAGGACGGAAAGGTAGTGCGTATTGAAGACGAGCCTACCGGCGGAACGCATTTGAGCCTTGTGCTGGCAGGAAACTACCATATATCATTCGATGAAGCGGAAAAGATCAAGCAGGACTACAGCCGTCATCGGGAAATCCTTCCGATCGTGCGGCCTGTTGTACAGAAGATGGCGACGATCGTCAAAAGAAATCTGGCTTCGGAAGAAGTGGATACGATCTATCTGTGCGGCGGTACATGCTGTCTGACCGGAATCGAAGAGATCATCGAAAAAGAGACCGGAATCAGAACGATCAAACCGGCAAATCCGTTCCTTGTAACTCCCACGGGAATTGCAATGAATTGTATAGTATAAGAGACGACAGAATCATGGAAAGGAGGGAAAAGCATGGATAAAGAAGCATTAGTTGCAGAGATCTGTAAAAGAGTACAGGCAAAGATAACTGCAATGGGGCTTCAGGATGGCGCAGCATCCTCTGCGGCCGTGGAAGATAAATCTGGTCTTCCGGGGTTGTTGATTCTTACTGCTGATCATGGTGATCGTTGCCATGCAGCATATGAGTGTCCAAACTTGAACGCACAGTATCGTGTAGAGTGTGCGTTAATGAAAGAGTATAACGTAGATGTGGCTGATTATAACGTAGTGATCGCTTACAATCTTACAAATGAAGCTCTTGGAAAACTGGCACAGGGAATTTTTGATGATGATTACACACGGTTGTTTGGAAAAGCAATCTTGACCGGAAAGAAGATCTATGTTCCGAAGGAAGAGGTAGAGCTTTACCAGTATAAAGAAAAATCACCTGCAGTTTACTATCAGAAACTGGAGGAGAACCTGAAACTTCTGGTGAACAGCGGCGTTGTGATTGTGCCGGATGAGGAGCTGCCGAAGCATCTGCTGACAGGTGCGGTTTGCAAGGAGGCAGGAGCATCAAAAGAAGCTGAGCCTTGCAAGGAAGAGAAAAAGGAATGTGCTGCAGCAGAGACGACTGCCTGCAGTTCAGAGAGAGAAGTAACGATTGCCAAGAAGGTCATTTCCGAAAGCGATATTAAAAAGCTTCGCAACATTGACCGAGTGACCATAGACAACAAAGCTCTTTTGACAGATTTAGCCAAAGAATTAGCTGGAAAATCCAAGATAACGATCCTGCGTGATGATCTTTCGGGAAAAGGGAGGAACAATCATTGAAAACAGGACGAGTAATCGGAAATATCTGGGCAACCAGAAAGGATGAACGGCTGGAAGGCTTGAAACTTTTGATTGTTCAGCCGATCAATCTGCTTGATGATGAGGCTCTTCGGGAGCCGATCATTGCAGCAGATATTATCGGTGCAGGAGTCGGAGAAAAGGTCATCTTTGTTGGAGGAAGTTCCGCGCGTAATGCGACAGGCAGCAGAGAGACCCCGGTTGATGCAACCATCGTCGGCATCGTAGACGATCAGGAGATCGACAGCAGAGCCATTTAGTGAAAAGAGGTAACTGTATGGGAATAGAAGCAATTAAAGAGGCAGGTGTAGTCGGAGCCGGTGGAGCCGGTTTCCCGACACACGTTAAGTTAAATGTGAAGGTGGAGTACTTCATCGTAAACGCAGCGGAATGTGAGCCGTTGATCGAGACCGATAAGTTCCTCTGCCGCCAATGGCCGGAGCGGATTGTCAGTACAGTAGTTAAGATCTCAGAAATGCTGGGATCAACGAAAAACGTAATCGCTTTGAAGGATCATTATCACAGAGAGATCCAGGCACTGGAAGATGCGATCCAGAAACTGGATGCTCCGGTGGAAGTGTTCAAAATGTCATCCTTTTATCCGGCAGGTGACGAGCAGTCCATGATCTACGAAGTAACCGGACGTTCCGTACCGGAGCGAGGACTTCCGTCACAGGTAGGCTGTGTAGTAGACAACGTAGGTACCGTTCTTTCCATCGCAGACGCATTGGAAGGCAAACCGGTATGCGAAAAATACCTGTCTGTAACAGGTGATGTAAAACAGCCGAAAATGTACCATGTTCCGCTTGGTACACCGATCCGTGCGATCCTGGACGCTGCAGGCGTTCAGAGAGGAACATACAATGTAATCCTCGGCGGACCAATGATGGGTAAAACTGTCATGAGTGAAGAGGCAATCGATAACACGGTTGTAACAAAAACGACAGGTAATCTTTTGGTTCTCCCGAAAGATCATTATCTGTTCCGCCGTGCATCTTACTCTATCCCGAAAATGATCCATCAGGCAAGATCTGCATGTATCCAGTGTAAAATGTGTACAGATCTTTGCCCGAGACATCTGATCGGACATGACGTAAAACCAAACCTGGTAATGAGAAGTGTATGGCGCGAAGAGCAGATCGAGGATAACGACGAGTACATCAAGTATTTCGGAAGCGCAGCAAACTGCTGCAGCTGCGGAGCATGTGAAATGTTCTCATGTCCGATGGGTCTTTCTCCGAGAAAGATGAATGACTATGTAAAAGGACATCTTCGCGAAAGAGGAATCAAGGTTCCTCAGAACATGAACCCAGAAGCCAGACAAAACGTAGAGAACCGCAGAATTCCTACAGACAGATTGATCGCAAGATTGAATCTGAATTCCTATGTAAGACACGATGCAGATCCGGAACTTATTGAATTTGCAACTGATGTCTGTACAATTCCGATGTCACAGCATATCGGAGCACCGGCTATCCCGGCAGTAGCAGTCGGAGATCACGTAAAGAAAGGTGATCTGGTCGGAAAGGCAGCAGAGGGCTTGTCAGTAAATATCCATTGCGGTATGGATGGCGTCGTAAAAGAAATAACCCCAAATGGAATTACAATTTGTGGGAAGGAGGAATAAATAAATGGGAAAAGCAATCGGAATGGTGGAGTTATCCAGTATTTCACGAGGAATTGAAACAAGCGATTATATGGTAAAGATTGCCCAGGTAGATTTACTCCGTGCTTCCACAGTTTGTCCTGGAAAATATATTGTTATTGTTGCCGGAGACACAGGAGATGTTAAATCTTCCATGAAGGAAGGTCTTGAGAGAGCAGGTGAATACCTGGTAGATTCTCTTTTGATTCCGAATATTCATGAGCAGTTGATCCCGGCAATCAGCGGAGCAAACGCAATTGATCATCCGGAAGCAGTAGGCGTACTGGAATTCTATTCCATCGCATCTGCAATTCTGGCAGCCGATACCGCTGCAAAAGCAGCAAACATCCGGCTGATTGAGGTTCGTATCGGTTATGCGATCGGAGGAAAAGGTTTTGTAACATTGACAGGTGATGTCGGTGCAGTAAGATCTGCCGTAGCAGCAGGTATCGCCGGCAGAGAGCTGTATGTAGACAGTGTTGTAATCCCAAGACCGGATCCGAAGGTAATCGAATCTCTCTTGTAATTTAAAATAGCTGGAAAACCAGTTATGAAATATGCAGACAGAAAGGAATGAATAGCATGAATCTTACTGAAGATCTGATCCGCGAAATCGTAAAACAGGCACTTGTAGAGGCTGGACAGGCAAAAGCAAGCTGCTGCTCAGATTTTGTAAAAATCAAAGATCCAAGCGGAATTATCAAAGTAGCAACTGATACAGTAAAATGCGAGCGTTTCGAGCAGGACGGTGTTGCCCTGAAAGACGTTCTTACACTGGAGGAAGCTCCTCGTATGGGATGCGGAATCATGGAACTGGATCACACAAGCTTTGAGTGGACGCTGACTTATGATGAGTATGATATCGTACTGGAAGGTGAGCTTGAGATCGAAATCGACGGCCGTGTACTTTCCGCAAAACAGGGCGAGATCATTTACATTCCAAAGAACAGCCACATTCATTTCCAGACTCCGTCCACAACAAAATATGTTTATGTAACATATCCGGCAGACTGGCAATAAGATCCGATGACTGTCGGCTGACAGGGAGGATGTGAAGCAGAATGGAGTATTCTGTAAAAGTATTTGTCAAACAGGTTCCTAAAGAGGAACTGTTTGACAGATATGTAAAAGCAGACGTGTTTGCAGAAGCCTGTAAACAATGCCCATTTTACGGGACAATGTGGTCCTGCCCTCCGGGTGTGCCTTCTGTGGAGGAATACATGAAGGAGCAGAATACGGCCTTCCTTGTCGGAGTAAAAGTAAGCTACTCAGATGCACTTCGCAGCCAGGGGACAACCCCGGAAAAAGTGCAGGAAATTCGGGATCATTCTTATGAGAAGATCAAACGGAATCTGTTGCTGACACTTCTGGAGCTGGAAAAAGTGCTCCCGGAAGGAAAATGTATCGGTGCAGGAAGATGCGGATTGTGCAAAGAATGTACGCGATCGGAAGGCAAAGGATGCCGTTACCCGGAAATGAGAAGATATTCGATAGCTGCATTTGGCTTTGACTGCGGAGCCATGATGAAAGAACAGCTGGATATGGAGCTTATCTGGAGTAAAGACGGAGGCTTGCCGGAATATGATGTAGCTGTTGCGGCGATGTTCACACGTCAATAAAAGAAAAATATAATACCCGGTTTTCCCGACCGTCTTTTACAGATGGTGGGGAAAGCCGGGTATTTTTTCGAAAGACTTTGTGAATATTCTGTAAAAACCTTTACAAATAAGGGGGCGGCCGATATAATGAAAAAGAATTATTTCAAAATATTTTGTAATCAAATTACTACTTCGAAAGAAAAGCTGAGAAAAAGAGGAGTATGCAGCAAACGCTGACAGAGAGGATCGCCCGTGGCTGGAAGGCGGTTTCAGAAGGAAGCTGCAGAAGGTAGCTTTTGAGCCGGATTTCTGAAAAGGAAAAGATCAGTAAGAAGTCCCGGGATGTTCCCGTTACCAACATTTAAGAGAAAAACGAAGGTGGTACCGCGGAGATTTCGCCCTTTACAGACAGCATGTAAAGGGCGTTTGTTTGTATGGTGACGGGTCAAAGTCCGAGTCCGGAATGTGCCGTCCGGTACTTCCGGTGATTTTTAAGCGTAGAAAAGCAGGAGGTTATTATGAGCAAACAGTTGGAAAAAACATACAGCCCAAAAGAGATTGAACCAAAGCTGTATAAGAGATGGTGTGATAAAAAATATTTTCATCCGGAACCGGATCGGAGCAAAAAGCCGTTTACGATCGTAATGCCGCCTCCGAATATTACCGGAAAGCTGCATATGGGACATGCAGTGGATAATACACTGCAGGATATTCTGATCCGCTATAAAAGAATGCAGGGCTACAATGCACTGTGGATCCCGGGAACAGACCATGCGGCCATCTCCACGGAAGTAAAGGTGACCAATCAGCTGAAGTCAGAAGGCATTGACAAAAAAGAACTGGGTCGGGAAGGCTTCCTGAAACGTGCCTGGGAATGGAAAGACGAGTATGCCGGAACCATTGAAAAGCAGCTGGAGCTGCTGGGCGTTTCCTGTGACTGGGACAGAGAGCGCTTTACCATGGATGAAGGCTGCTCCAAGGCAGTAGAAGAAGTATTTATCAGCCTTTATGAAAAAGGCTATATCTATAAAGGCTCCAGGATCATCAACTGGTGCCCGCACTGCAAGACATCTCTGTCAGATGCAGAAGTAGAGCATGAAGATCAGAACGGATTTTTCTGGCACATCAAATATCCGATCAAGGGCACGGATCAGTTCCTGGAGATCGCGACCACCCGTCCGGAGACCATGCTGGGAGATACGGCCATTGCCGTACATCCGGAGGATGAACGATACAAAGACCTGGTAGGGAAAATGGTGATCTTGCCATTGGTAAACAAAGAAATCCCGATCGTTGCGGATGAGTATGTAGACAAGGATTTCGGAACCGGTGCGGTTAAGATTACACCGGCCCATGACCCAAACGATTTTGAGGTCGGAAAGCGCCATAACCTGGAAGAGATCAATATTATGAATGATGATGCCACCATCAATGAAAAAGGCGGCAAATATGCGGGAATGGATCGCTACGAGGCGAGAAAAGCCATCGTAAAAGATCTGGAAGAGCAGGGTTATCTGGTAAAAGTAGTGCCCCATGACCACAGTGTGGGAACCCACGACCGCTGCCATACAACGGTGGAGCCGTTGATTAAACAGCAGTGGTTCGTAAAAATGGAAGAATTGGCAAAACCGGCCATCAATGCACTGAAGACCGGGGAATTGAAATTTGTGCCGGAGCGTTTTGACAAGATCTATTTGCATTGGCTGGAAAACATCAAAGACTGGTGTATTTCCAGACAGATCTGGTGGGGACACAGAATCCCGGCTTATTACTGCGATGACTGTGGAGAATTTGTGGTTGCCCGTGAGATGCCAAAGCAGTGTCCGCATTGCGGCTGTACCCATTTCACACAGGACGAGGATACGCTGGATACCTGGTTCAGCTCTGCCCTGTGGCCGTTCTCTACACTGGGATGGCCGGAAAAAACCGAAGATCTGGATTATTTCTATCCGACAGACGTGCTGGTTACCGGATACGACATCATCTTTTTCTGGGTAATCCGTATGGTATTCTCCGGATATGCACATACCGGAAAAGCGCCGTTCCACACGGTACTGATACACGGTCTGGTACGGGATTCCCAGGGACGGAAGATGAGCAAATCCCTTGGAAACGGAATCGATCCGCTGGAGGTTATCGATCAGTACGGCGCAGATGCACTGCGCCTGACGCTGGTTACCGGAAATGCGCCGGGAAATGATATGCGTTATTACGATGAGCGAGTAGAAGCAAGCCGCAACTTTGCCAATAAGGTTTGGAATGCGTCTCGTTTCATTTTGATGAATATGGAAGAAAATGTGCTGGAAGAGCCGGATGCATCTCTGTTTCAGGCTACAGACCGCTGGATTCTCTCCAGAGTCAACAGCCTGGCCAAAGAAGTGACAGAAAATATGGACAAGTATGAGCTGGGAATTGCCGTTCAGAAAGTACATGATTTTGTATGGGATGAATTTTGCGATTGGTATGTAGAGCTTGCAAAATACAGGATCTATCATGCAGAGGAAGAGCCGGAGCAGGCGAAATGTGCACTTTGGACGCTGAAAACCGTTTTGGGACAGGCATTGAAGCTTCTGCATCCGTTTATGCCGTTTATCACAGAGGAAATCTACAGTGCACTGGTACCGGAAGAAGAGTCTCTGATGATGTCTTCCTGGCCGGTATATCAGGAAAAATGGAATGATCCAAAGGCAGAAGAGCTGCTGGAGCATGTAAAAGAGATCACCCGCGGTATCCGAAATATCCGCACAGAGATGAATGTGCCGAACAACCGGAAGACAAAGGTTGTGATCGTCAGTGAAGATACAGAACTGCTGACCGGTGTACAGGCACTGGCAGAATCGGTAAAACCGCTGATGCTGGCGAAAGAGATCCTTTTGGAAAGTGAAAAGAAAGACGTGGCAGACGATGCGGTATCCGTAGTGGTATCCGGAGCTTCTGTATATCTGCCGTTGGAAGACCTGGTAGATTTTGAACAGGAGAAAGAGCGCCTTTCAAAAGAAAAAGAACGCTTGACCAAAGAGATTGCCCGCGCCAAAGGCATGCTGTCAAACGAGAAGTTTTTGAGTAAAGCACCGGAGAAAAAAGTGCAGGAAGAAAAAGAAAAACTGGAAAAATATACCCAGATGCTGGGACAGGTAGAAGAAAGAATAAAGGCCCTGGAGAAATAAATTATGAAGAAATTTCATTTTAAGAAGCCGGATCTGAAAGGATCCTTCGCAAAACTGAAAAATCTGAAAAAGGAAGATATAAAAGAATGGAGACGGGCGAAAAAAGCCCGCAGGGAAGAAATACTGGAAGCCAGAAAAAACAGCAGATTTTCAAAAAAGATGCAGCCGCTCTACAAACGGATGAACCAGTTTTCCGTGCCGCTGCAGTATCTGCTGGCGTGTGTGCTGAACTTTTTTATGGAAGTGATCTCCAGACATTCCTTCGCGGAAGGCTGGAAGTATATGACGGGTTCACCGAAGGTGTTTTTGTTTAATGCATTTTTGATAGCATCCACCTTTTCCATCGTGTACCTGTTCCGGAGGCGCGTGTTCGTCCGGATCCTGCTCAGTGTATTTTGGCTGACGCTGGGCGTGATCAACGGCTACACTTTATTGAAAAGGGTAACGCCTTTCAATGCACAGGATTTGAAAGTCCTGTCGGATGGTTTGTCTTTGATCAACAAATATTTCAGCAGTTTTGAGCTGATTCTCTTGGCTATAGGAATCGTGGCAGTCGTGATGTGGGTCATCTCCATGTGGCGAAGAGGCGGGCAGTATACCGGAAAGATCCATTGGATCCCGGCCCTTGCAGGAATCATTGCTTCGTTTGGAGCGTGTGTCCTTTTGACCAATCTGGCGGTGGAATACCGAGTCGTTTCCAATTATTTCGGAAACGTTGCCTTTGCCTACCAGGACTACGGATTTCCATACTGCTTTACGGCCAGTGTGTTTAACACGGGAATCAGCGAGCCCTCCGGTTACAGCGAGGAAGTGATGAACGAGATCGGGGAAAATGGTGCGTTGAATACCAATGAGACCGGGCGGTCGGAACAGGATCTGCCGAACATTCTGTTTGTACAGCTGGAGTCCATGGTGGATCCTACAGAGGTAGAGTTTTTGACATTCTCCTCCGATCCGATCCCGAATCTGCGGAGCATGTATAAAAATTATTCTTCCGGTTACTTTAAAGTGCCGTCTGTAGGAGCGGGAACCGCCAACACAGAATTTGAAGTGCTCACGGGTATGAGCATGCGCTTTTTCGGACCGGGCGAATATCCGTATAAAACTTACGTAAAAGATAAAGTCTGCGAGAGTGCCGCGACGGCGCTGTCAGCTCTTGGCTATGGAACAGAGGCACTGCACAACAACGGCGGTAATTTTTACAGTCGGGCAAAAGTGTTCAACAACATGGGATTTGACCATTATACCAGCAAGGAATTTATGAACATTCTGCAGATGACTCCCAACGGATGGGCGACGGATGACGTGCTCGTTTCCCATATCATGGATTCCATGGATACGACGGAGGGACAGGATTTCGTGTTTACCATCAGCGTGCAGGGCCACGGAAATTATCCGGAAGAGAAAGTGATAGACAATCCGGAGATCATCGTGGGCGGCGTAGAGGATGAAGGAAAACGGAACGCCTGGGAATACTACGTCAATCAGGTACATGCCATGGATGAGTTCGCCGGGAACCTGATCAAAAAGATCGAAGAAAGAGGTGAGCCGACGGTAGTCGTATTCTACGGGGATCATTTACCGACGATGGGGCTGGAAGCAAAAGATATGAAGAGCCGCTATCTTTACAATACCAATTATGTGATCTGGGACAATATCGGGCTGGAGAAAAAGGATTCCAACATTGCGGCTTATCAGATCATGGCGGATGTGTTTGAACGGCTGGATATCCATTCCGGAACCGTGTTTAACTATCACCAGCAGAGAAGAAAGACCAAGGATTACCTGGCAGATCTGGAATTGCTGCAGTACGATATTTTGTATGGCAAGCAGTATGTCTATGAGAAAAACGGGGCGCCGATCACAGAAGGCCATATGGTAATGGGCGTGAAAGACGTGACGGTCACGGATCTTGTGACGCAGCTGGACGGAACGCTGAGCCTTTACGGCGAAAACTTTACGAAGAGCAGTAAAGTTTATATCAACGGAGAGAAGCAGGACGGCTCATTTTTGAATAACACGAGGATCGATCTAAAGGATGTGACTTTGCAAGACGGAGATCTGTTGGAGGTCAGTCAGGTAGGATCCAGCGACACGATCTTCCGGACGTCGGAAACCTATGTCTATCAGGGCGGAAAATTGATGGAAAAAGCCCAATGGGAAAAATGGAAGGAAGAGCAGGCGGCCGGTGAAAACCAGGATTCGGAGCAGAATGCAGAAGAATCCGGTCAATAAATGTAAAAAAAGAGAGAAGCAGAGGGAAACAGGGCGGACGGTTTTTCAGAAACCGCCGTCCTGTCAGTTGCATTTTGGAAAATGGGCAGTTATGATAAAGAGAGCATGACAGAGGGGCAAAACTCAGGAGAGGAGCAAACGTTATGTTGGATTACGAAGAGGAATTGAAGAAATTTAAGCCAAGCCTGGAAGTGGAAGATGTAGAAGGCGCGGTTTATCAGGACGATCTGTCAGACATGACGGATCTTTTGCGAGAAGTGATCGATCAGACCGGAAAGTAAAGCTTCGGATTGAATGGAGAAGAATATATGAATTATACAGAAAAGCTGGTATATCAGTCCAACTACTGGTATAACGACGGACTGGGGAAGGCGAAAATCCGGGACATGTCCGGGGCAATCACTTCCCTGAGGAAGAGCCTTCAGTACAATCGGGAAAATATCGACGCCAGAAATCTTCTCGGTCTGGTTTATTACGGAAGAGGAGAAGTGGCAGAAGCCTTGGTGGAATGGATCCTCAGTAAAAATCTGAAACCCAAGGAGAACTTGGCCGGATATTTTATCAACAAGATACTGGGTGCCCAGAGCGAGCTGGAAACGGTCAACCAGGCGGTAAAGAAGTTTAACCAATGTCTGGTTTACTGTGAACAGGGTGGGGAAGACCTGGCGATCATCCAGTTGAAAAAAGTGGTGACGTCGCATCCGACTTTTTTGAAAGCGTATCAACTGCTGGCTCTTTTGTACCTGCACACAGAGCAGTATGCGAAGGCAAACCAGGCGTTGAAAACAGCAAGAAAGCTGGATACGACCAACGAGATGACTCTGCGGTATCTCCATGAGATTACCCAGAGTCGAAAGCACAGAAGCAAAAGTAAAGACAAAGAAATCAAACAGAAAGCGTCGGATTCCGTATCCTATAAATTGGGAAATGAAACGATCATCCAGCCGGCATCGGCCTCTCTGAAGGGAGCGGCCATCCGCATCGGAATGATCAACCTGTTTGTGGGATTGCTGGCAGGGGCGGCCGTGGTATGGTTTTTGATCCTGCCTGCCAAAATAGAGAGCAATACACAAAAATGGAATAAGCAGATCAAAGAATTCAGCGTCCAGCTGGAAGAGCAGCAGGCACAGATCAGTGCCCAGACAAAAGCCTTGGATGAATACCGGGGAAATTCCGAAAAGACAGAAGAAGCTGCGGCGACGGCGTCCAGCACAAAAGAAAGCTATGAAAATCTTTTGACGGTATATTCCCAGTATCAAAGCGGCAACTATAGCAGTGCAGCCATGGCAGAGATCCTGCTGAAAGTAAACCGGGATGCGCTGGGAAGCAGTGCCCAGGAACTGTACGATACCCTTTCCGGAAATATTTTGACGGTGGTGGCAGATCGACAGTACAATATCGGTGTGGCTGCAGTACAGGCGCAGAATTATACAGGTGCCATAGAGGCGTTGGGGCAGGTGATCCAGATCGACGAAAAGTACGGAGACGGAAATGCGTTGTACAATCTGGGACTGGCTTACAGCGGAAGCGGAGATACAGCCAATGCGAAAAAGACCTTTGAAAGAGTGATCGAGCTGTTCCCGAATACCGATGTCGCTACGTCTGCACAGACAGCATTGGATGGCGGAGATACCGGATCGGGAAATCAGTAAAAATCGGTAAAAATAAAACGGAAAAAAGAAAAAGAAGATTACAAAAGAGAAGAACGCGAACAGCGTTCTTCTCTTTTTATATGACCCGATAAAAAGCAACCAGGAGGGGAAGTATGAAGTATCAGATTCAGGAAAATTGTCTTACGATTTTTCTTCCGAGTGAGGTGGATCACCATATTGCGGAGGAAATGAGAAAAAATATGGACACCATTATCGAAAACAATCATATCCGGATCGTCATTTTTGATTTTCAGAACACAGAATTTATGGACAGTTCGGGGATCGGAGTGATCATGGGGAGATACCGGACGGTTTATCTGATGGGAGGCGAAGTCTGGGCAGTCCACGTTAACAGCCGGATGAAAAAAATACTGAATTTATCAGGGGTGACAAAAATTTTGCATGTATTTGAGGAGGAGACCGCATGAAAAATGCAAATGAGATGGAACTAAAATTTGACGGAAGATCTTCCAATGAAGGCTTTGCCAGAGTGGCGGTTTCCGCATTTTTGACACAGTTAAATCCGACGGTGGAGGAGGTGGCAGATGTCAAAACCGCCGTATCGGAAGCCGTGACGAATGCTATTATCCACGGCTATGAAAATGCACCTGAAAAGGTGGAGATCCGCTGCCGGATAGAAGGACGGACGATCTACATAGAGGTGGAAGATAAAGGAAAAGGGATGGAGGATGTGAAAAAGGCAATGGAACCTTTGTTTACCACCAGGCCGGAGCTGGAGCGGGCAGGTATGGGCTTTTCCTTTATGGAAGCGTTTATGGATAAGTTGGAGGTGCAGTCGGAGCCGGGAAAGGGAACGGTGGTGAAGATGGAGAAGAAAATCGGAAAAGGGAACCAGCTATGGACCGCACAGAAAGCCTGATCCGACAGGCACAGGAGGGAAAAGGAAAAGAAAAGGAAGAAGCAAAAGAAACTCTGGTACGGGAAAACATGGGATTGGTCTGGTGTGTGGTCAAGCGGTTTGCAGGCCGGGGCGTGGAATTGGAGGATCTCTTTCAGATCGGCAGCATTGGTCTTTTGAAAGCCATTGAAAAGTTTGATTTCCGTTATCAAGTCAAATTTTCTACCTATGCGGTGCCGATGATCAGTGGTGAAGTGAAACGGTTTCTCCGGGATGACGGGATGCTCAAGGTAAGCCGTTCGCTGAAAGAACTTTCCTGTAAAGCTTACATGAAAAAAGAAGAATTTCAAAACACACTGGGGCGGGAACCTACGCTGGAAGAACTGGCGCTGCAGCTGAACGTGGAAAAGGAGGAGTTGGTGCAGGCAATGGAATCCGGTGCAGAAGTAGATTCGCTGCACCGGACGATCTACCAGCAGGACGGAAGTGAGATCCGTCTGATGGACAAGCTGGTGGAGCCGGTGCAGAATGAAGAAAAAGTGTTGGACCATATGCTGCTGGGTGAATTGCTGGAGCAGCTGAGCAAAGAAGAACGGCAGCTGATTTATCTCCGCTATTTTGCGGAAGAGACTCAGGCAGAGATCGGACGGAAAATGGGGATCTCCCAGGTTCAAGTTTCCCGGCTGGAGAAAAAGATCATGAACCGGCTGAAAGAAAACCTGCGGACTGCGTAGAAAAATCTGCTGCATATTTAGTGACCGGCTGTAATACCGGGATACTCCATTGAAATTTCCGGTGATCAGAGCTTTGTGCACATTCCGGAGGAGATAGCGTGGAGCTGATCGCCCAGAATCTCCTTGAGCAGATCATACTGCCGGCTGCCGGTGCAGTGTCCGGTATAATAATGGGTCGGATATTGCTGCAGGGTCTGGGCAGCATGCTCCAGGAGCTTGCGGGCTTTGGGCTGCTCCGGATCCAGTCCCATAAAGTGGAAGCCTCCCACCAGCACGTCCGGCTTGAACCAATTGACCAGATTTAAGATTCCTTTGTGGGAGCATCCGGTGATCAGGATCTTACGGCCGGCATCACGGATCAGCAGATAGTGTTCATGCCAAAATTGATCCGGCATCATCCGTCCCTGTTGAAGGACAGAAAAGCCCTCGTTTCCCACCGGAGGAAAGGCGGACATTCCGTTGCAGGAATACAGGGATAAGGTGTCGTCTATTTTCAGAAAATCATCGATCAGAACAAAACGTCGGTCGGGAATGATCGTCGGATCCATGCCGATATATTCCTGGCTGCCGTAAAAATGAGGAAGAAAAGCCTGTCGGTTTATATAGACCGGGGCTTTTTTGTTGAGATTGAGAAAAGCGTTTAAACCGCCGGTGTGATCGTAATGTCCGTGGGAGATCACGGCGGTGTCAGCCTCGCTTAAATCTGTGCCCAAAACCTGGGCGTTGGCGAGAAACTGATCGCTTTTTCCCGTGTCGAAAAGAATCTTGTGTGTATCGGTTTCCAGATAGAGACTGAGACCGTGTTCTTTCCGGAAATTTTCGGAAAGAGCTGTATTTTCTATTAAAACCTTTAATGTAACCATTGAATTGCCTCCGTATGATTTGCAAGCTTGTGAATACAGCATAGCAGAGAACGAAAGAAGATACCAGAAGTTCTGGCGGAAAATCAGAATAATTTTCGGATAAATCCGGATACTAAAAAAGAAACAAAACCGAATGGAAAGAGATAAAAGAAAAACAGGAGAAAAGAAAAAGGAAAACAGAAAAAGGAAAACAGAAAAAGAAGGGGCAGATATGGACGATGGAAGAAAAAAGCTGAAAATTTGTCTGGCGCTGATGCTGATCGCAGCGATCGCGGCAGGGGCGATTTATTATTTCAAATATATGCCATATTCCGGCGAAAAAGTAAACGAGGGGACGCTGATACGCACAGATGATGGTGAAATGGAGGCGGATAACTGGACAGATCCGACGGATCCGGAAGAAGCGGATGTGTGTGTGACTGGCGCTGCTGCAATGAGGAATGCAGATGGGAAATGATACAGTTTATATCAAAGGAGACCGGAATGTAGAGGTGCGAAAAAGAGATGTCACTTTGGGGGATCTGGTTTCGTTGGAGTGCAGTGATCCGCGGAAAGCGGTCCGTCTGCGGGTGATGAAAGTCCTGAAGATACCGGAAAAAGGGGAACATCGCTTTGTTGTCTCGGTTCTGAAGCTAATATCTTGTATTCACAAAGAATATTCTGGGATAGAAATACAAAATATAGGAGAAACGGATATTATCGTTACTTATAAAGAACAGAAAACGCCGTCCAAATGCCTGCATCTGATAAAAACGGTGCTGGTGGCGGCCATTACATTCTGTGGGGCGGCTTTTTCAGCCATGGCATTTAACAACGACGTGGATGTGCCGAAGTTGTTTGCGCAGATTTATTACCAGATCACAGGAGAGGTGTCGGACGGCTGCACCATATTGGAAGTGACCTACAGCGCCGGGCTGACCATAGGGATCCTGGTGTTTTTCAACCATTTCGGAAAGAAGCGGTTTTCGGTGGATCCGACGCCCATCGAAGTGGAAATGCGGCTTTATGAAAACGATATTCAGACGACCCTGATAGAAAATTATGCCAGAAAGGGGAAAGAAATTGATGTGGGGCAGACAGATACTTCTGGGCTTTCTGGGTCTTAGCGCAGGTGCAATGGCAGCAGTCGGCCTGTTTTCTTTTATTATAGAACTGGGCGTGGTGTCTGATTTTGCGGACCGGACCCATACCGCGGACAAGGTGCTGCTGTATGAGGACAGCGCGGCATTAGGAGGAATCCTGGGAAATTGCTTTTTCCTTTTTCATCTTTTTCCGCCCGGCGGCAGGCTCCTGCTGATTTTATTCGGAGTGTTTGCCGGGATATTCGTCGGCTGCTGGGCGATGGCGCTGGCAGAGGCGCTGGAGGTTTTCCCGATCTTTGTTCGAAGGACGAAGCTGGTGCGCTGTGTGTCGTGGCTGATCCTTTGCACGGCCCTGGGGAAAGGCCTGGGAGAGTTCTGGTTTTTTGCCCATAGGTGGTAAATAGTAAGGCACCGAATGAACAAGAAATCAGGCAGATGGCAAGTCATCAAGACGACAAAAACAGGAAAGACACATAAAAAGAAAGGGAGCAAAAAAGGGAAAAACGAAACAGAAAAGAAGAAACCGAAAAAGGCAAGGAGAGGAAAAAGGATGGTCAAGAACAAAAAACAGACACAAGAGGAGCAGTATGAAGCATTTGTAAAGGAAAATACGCCGGTGCACAATGTCTGGCTGAACATGCTGAAGGCATTTTTGCTGGGCGGAGGAATCTGTGTAATCGGTCAGTCGGTTCTAGGATATTGCGAGAGTAAGGAGCTGGGCAAAGACATTTGTGCGGCGTGGACTTCCATTTGGCTGATCCTGGGAAGTGTGATTTTGACCGGAACAGGAATCTACCCTAAATTGGCGAAATGGGGAGGGGCAGGAGCGCTGGTGCCGATCACCGGCTTTGCCAATTCCATTGCGGCTCCGGCCATCGAATACAAAAAAGAAGGACAAGTATTTGGCATCGGATGCAAGATTTTTACCATTGCAGGGCCGGTGATCCTATACGGTATTTTTGCCAGCTGGCTGTTGGGACTTTTGTACTGGATCGGATGTATGGTATAATCAGATCAGACAGCATGAAAAGATAGCATTCCAAGGGGCGAGGTTTACAAAGGAGAAAGCCATGAGAGATGCGTATTTGCAGGAGATTATCGAAAAGGTGACCGGAGAGGGCGACCAGCTGCGAAAACAGACCGAATTCTGGAAAATGGTTTTGGAAGGATCTTATGACGGGATCTGCATCGTGGACGGAAACGCAAATCTGGTGTGGATGAACAGTGCGTATGAAAAGATCGCAGGACTGAAAGAAGTCGATGTGATCGGGAAAAATCTGAAAGAATTGGTGGAAAAAGGGGCGATGTCCTGCGCCTGTTCGCTGTTGGCGCTGGAGAAGAAGAAAGTGGTGACCCTGGAGCAGGTTTTTCGGAACGGAAAGAGAGCGACCGTCACCAGTACGCCGCTGTTTGACGAAGTGGGCAAAATCCAGATGGTGGTGGTAAACGTCCGAGACATTTCGGATATTTATCGGATGCAGAGAAAACTGGAGGAACGGTTCCGACAGAATCAGAGATATCGGGAAGAGATCGATGTGATCCGCCAGTATTTGAACAGCCATACTGACCTGATCGCGACGGATCCGGAGATGCTGAACCTGCTGCGGGTCGTGAAGCGGGCCGCAAACATGGACACGACGATCTTGCTGCGGGGTGAGACCGGTGTCGGCAAAGAGCGGATCGCGGCATACATCCACCAGAATTCTCTGCGGAAGCATCAAAAATTTATAAAAGTCAACTGTGCGACGATACCGGACAGCCTGGCAGAATCTGAATTGTTCGGGTATGAAAAAGGGGCATTTACAGGGGCGAAAAAGGAAGGAAAAATGGGACTCTTTGAGGCGGCAGACGGTGGTACGATCTTTCTGGATGAAGTGGGAGATTTGCCGTTGACCACGCAGATCAAGCTTTTGCGGGTCCTGCAGGAAAAGGAGATCATCCGTGTGGGAGGGCAGACGGCAAAAAAGATCGATGTGAGAATCCTGGCGGCAACGAACCGCGACCTGAAAGCCATGGTGGACAACAAAATGTTCCGGGCAGATCTTTACTATCGTTTGAACGTTTTTCCGGTGATGATTCCGCCGCTTCGGTATCGGAGAGGCGATATACGTCCGCTGGCGGAAAGCGTTTTGAAAGAATTGAATCAGAAATACAACCTGAATAAAGAAATTTCACAGGCCGCTTTTGCAGATATGCTGGAGTATGACTGGCCGGGGAATGTCAGGGAATTGCGGAATGTGCTGGAGCGTGCTTACATCATGAGCAATGAGAAAAAAATCCTGGCAGATGATCTGGGTATTTCGGGAAATCATCCGGCAAAACAGCTGCGGGCCGAAAAAGAGATGCAGGAGCCGATGAATCTGAAAGAAATGTTGGAGAAAATCGAACTGGAATATCTGGACGCGGCATACCAGGCCAAAGGAAATATCCGGGAAGCGGCCCGCTTTGTAGAAATGGATCCGACGACCTTTGCCAGAAGGCGCAAACTTCTTTCCGAAAAGTTTTACGCACATCAAAAATGATACATAAAATCAAAAACGATACAAAATACAAATCAAAAATGATACGTAGTGAAAAAGAAGAGAGCGGTTTTCTGAGAATTCATGCAGAAAACAGCTCTTTTTTGAATAAACATATAAAAATAAAATAATATCAGTGAATTTTAAACTTGGAAAAAAGAATGGCATAAAAATTGCTCTATATTTATGGTATAGCAAAGGAAAACAAACCGAAAATAAAATCCATGAAAAAGGAGGAAAGAAGAATGTTAAAGACAGACATCAATGAAGCAATCGCGAGAGTGGAAGACTGGAAAGGAAAAGAGATTTCGTATGAACCGGTATCCGGCGGAATCACCAATCCTAATTTTAAGGTGTTAGTAGACGGGGAAGCCTTTTTCCTGAAGATCCCGGGAGCCGGAACGGACTTTATCGACCGGGAAAACTGCCATCTGGCAAATGTGATCGCAGAGAAAACCGGGGCCGGTCCGAAAGTATTTTATTATTACGAGGACACAGGAGTTGAGATTTTTGAATGGCTGGACGGCTATCGTCAGGCACTTTACTCAGATGTTTATGACAGAGAAACTTTCCGCCAGATGATCACGGGGATCGCAGATTATCACAATATTAAAGATATGACGCTTCCGCTTCGGCAGAGTATTTTTGAACAGGCCTGGGACATGATCGACCGTGCAAAACAGGGTACCTACCTTCCGCCGTGGCATAAACGGATGGAGTATATGCTGCATATCTTTGAGGAAGCGATCAACAACTGGGGCGTAGATCTGAAGCCGTGTCACAACGATTTCTGGACGAACAATATGATGTACAACGATGAAAAAGGGGAAGTGAAGATCATCGATTGGGAATATGCATCCATGAACGATCCGTATTTCGATTTGGCTTCCATCTCCGGCACCAACTACCTGACAGAGGCAATGGACGTAGAGCTGTGTAAGATTTACCACGGCGGAGAGTTTAACGAGCCGGGCTTTGCCAAAATGAAATTATACAAGATCGCATCGGATATCAAGTGGGGTTACTGGTCACTGCAGCAGTACATACACTCCGATGTAGACTTTGACTACTATAGCTGGTACGGGACCAAGATCGCCCGCCTGCAGCATTTCTGGAACGATCCGCGTCTGGATATCTGGGTAAATCTGTTGAACAAGACGCCGATCTACAGAGAATAACAGAGCAGGAAGCGTAACGGATAATAAGTTAAGAGGCAGAAGGAAGAGAGAAACGATGTTAAAAACAGTAAAAGAAAATCGAGAAGATTTTATAAAAGTGATGGAGGAGATGACCGCTATAAAATCCTTGCCGGGAGAAGAGGGGGAAGTGGCAGAATACCTTCTGAAAAGACTGCAGAAAATGCAGCCGGATGAAGCGTTTATAGACGGGATCGGAAATGTGGTCGCAGTGGTGCGGGGAAATGGCACGGGGCCGAATATCCTGTTAAACGGACATATGGATATCGTGCCGGAAGGCAGTCTGGAGAATTGGGGCTCCTATGACCCTTATGTGCCGGTGATCGAAGAGGGAAAAATGATCGGGCGAGGAACGTCGGATATGAAATGCGGGCTTGCCGCGCAGCTGTTTGCCATGGAAGCAATGGTAAAGGCTGCCTCGGAAAGCGGCAGAAAACTGCCGGGAGATCTGATCTTTTGTGCGGTGGTACAGGAAGAACCGGCAGAAATGTTCGGAATGGAGTATTTCTTTGACCATACGATGAAAGAAAAAAATCTGGTCTGTGATGTGGCGCTGATCGCGGAGCCTTCCGACGGTGATTTGGCCATCGGACAGAGGGGAAAGATGGAACTGGTGGTCAAGACCTATGGGAAATGTGCTCATTCTTCTGTGCCGAAGGAAGGGGTTGACGCCCTAGAGTTTATGCTCCCCATCCTGCAGGATATCTACACCCATACGGGCATCGACCTGGAGCCGGATCCGTATCTGGGTGAAACAGTGATCGCAGTAACCAATGTGATCGTAAAACCGGGCGGCAATCTGAGCACCATTCCGGATGAATGTGAGATCTGTGTGGACAGAAGATATGCCACGAACCAGACGGACGAGGAACTGCTGGGTGAATTTGAGGCGATCTTTAAGCGCCTGAAGACGAGATATCCGGAGTTTAAAGCAACGGTGGAGCCAAGGGTTTATGAAGAAACGTCGTGGACCGGTTATACGAAAAGAGTACGGAAATGGCATCCGGCGTGGCGCGTTCCCAGAGAACATCCTTTCGTGGAACAGGCATTTCGCGCTTTGGAAAAGGTGGGGCAGACGCCGAAAGAGACTTATAAGCAGGCGGGAACGGACGGGAGCATGACCTGCTGCATCCATAAAATCCCGACCATTATTTACAGCGGCGCACCGGCCGGCCAGGCACATCAGCCCAAGGAGTATGTGGAAATTGAAGAAATGGTAAAGACATACGAAGGCTATCTGGCGATTTTGGCAGAAATGTACGGCATCTCCCTTTCGGAGTTTGAAAAATGATCCGGTAAAATTTCGTAGAATAATGTGCGTCAAATTTCGTAGAATAATGTGCGTCACAGCGTTGATTTTTCTGTCACTTTTTGATAGAATAAGCAGATGAGAGATGGCGTATACAGGTGAAGACCGAAGGTTACACGCCAGGAGGATATTCCTGTGAGTGACGGACAGAAACGGAAGAAAAGTAAAACAAGCAGAAAGATAGTTCTGACGGCAGCAGTAATCATTATTGCTGCCGTTATTGTCGCGCTGATCGTGCGATATAATAAATCAAAAAGAGACAGAGAAGAGATCGCAAAGGGCGTCGATTATCTGGAAAGCCTGGAAAAGCAGGATGTAAGCGAGATCCAGCAGCAGATCAAATCCACCCGGTCTTCCATAGGACTGGAGCTGGCCGATACGGATGAAAGTGCGATCTGGTCGGCGATGTCGGATGCAGTGATCCTGGGAGATTCCCGTGCAGTAGGATTTTCGTATTATGAGTTTATGACGGAGGACCATGTTTTTGCCAAGGGCGGTGCGAAAATTACCGACACGACAGAATGCCTGGATCAGCTGGCGGCTCTGCAGCCGACAGAAGTGTTCCTCTGCTATGGCCTGAATGACGTAGGAATCGGGCTTTGGCCTACCGGGGAAGAATATGCGGCAGAGTATGAGAAGCAGGTAAAAGAGCTGAAAAACAAGATCCCGGGTGCCACGGTCTATGTCAATTCGATCCTTCCTGCAGTCGGTGTGGGTCTGGAAGCGGATTCGGATTATCCGCGGATCGGGGAATATAACACCGCATTGGAAGCCATGTGCAAAAAAAATAATTGGCCGTATATCGACAGCACGAAGCTGGCACAAGAACATGTGGATCTCTACCAGGAAGATGGCCTGCATTTACAAAAAGAATTTTACAAATATTGGGCGGCAAATATGCTGACCGAGGTGGGAAACTGATGAAGAAATTATTGCCTTACATAAAAATAGCATTGGTTCTGGGCTTGTTGATCTTTATTATTTTTGATCTGCGGGACGATCCGACCAGTGATGCAAAGATCGAAAACGTGGCAAAAGCAGCCTTTGAGGCGTCCGGATTGCAGGATGTGGAGCAGGCGGCAAACCGTACCGTAAAAAGATTTTACGGGCTGGATCCCCAGGATTATGCGGGCGTTGTGCTCTATGCGCCGAAAGATAATATGGATGTGAATGAGATCCTGATCGTAAAACTTGCCAGCACGGATCAGGCAGGAATAGTGGAAAAGGCCATCACGGAGCGGCTGGAGACACAGCAGAAAAGCTTTGCCGGTTACGGGGCGGAGCAGACAAAACTTTTAAAAGATCATGTACTGCAGATAAAAGGAAACTACATCTTGTATGCAGTTGGAGAAAATGCGTCAAAAATACAGGCGGCATTTTTGAACAGTCTGTAGGAAAGGGGCAGAAGAAAGATGATTTTCAGTAGTATATTTTTTATATTTACATTTTTGCCCCTGACATTGCTGGTTTATTATCTGGTTCCGTTCAAGGCAAAAAATCTGGTTTTGCTGATCGTGAGCCTGGTGTTTTATGCCTGGGGCGAGCCAATCTATGTGATCCTGATGATCTTCAGTATTCTGATCAACTATGTCAGTGGCTTGGAAATCGAAGCGTATCAGGAAAGCGGAGAAGAAAAAAAGGCAAAATACGCGTTTATCGTGACGTTGGTCGTAAACCTTTTGGTTTTGGGCTTTTATAAATATTACGGATTTTTGCTCAGCAATCTCAATGCGATCCTTCCCTTTAAGATCCCGTATAAAGAGCTGGCGCTTCCCATCGGAATTTCTTTTTACACCTTCCAGACACTTTCTTATGTGATCGATGTGTACAAGGGAAAATTGAATGCGCAGAAAAATCCGATCACCTTCGGTGCATACGTGACCATGTTCCCGCAGCTGATCGCAGGTCCTATCGTGCGGTATTCGGATGTAGAAAAGCAGCTTTCGGAACGGGAGATTTCCCGGACAAAGGTTTCGGAAGGTGTGGCATACTTCCTGCGGGGGCTGGGGAAAAAGGTGATCCTGGCCAACAACATGGGGCTGGTATCGGATGCGGTCATCGCCATGAAAGCGGCGGAGACGTCTGCCCTGACGGCGTGGATCGGCGCGTTTGCCTATACCATGCAGATCTATTTTGACTTTGGCGGTTATTCGGATATGGCCATCGGCCTGGGGAAAATGCTGGGCTTCGATTTTATCAAGAACTTTGATTACCCTTATATTTCCAAAAGCATCACGGAATTTTGGCGCAGATGGCATATCTCTCTGAGCAGCTGGTTCAAAGAATATGTCTACATTCCTCTCGGAGGAAACCGTGTCAGTAAGCCAAAAGCGATCCGGAATCTGATGATCGTGTGGTGTCTCACTGGACTGTGGCATGGGGCTGCCTGGAATTTTATTTTTTGGGGCTTGTATTATGGAATAATTTTGATACTGGAGAAATATATATTTAAAGATGCGATCCAGAAAATGCCGGGCTTTTTACAGCATGTCTATGCGATGGTGCTGATCATGCTCGGATGGGTCCTGTTTTCGGCTCCGACCCTCGGACGGGCTCTTTCCTACATGGGAAGTATGTTCGGCATCGGCGGAGGCGGTTTCGTGGATATGACCGGTTTCTATTATCTGAAATCCACGTTGATTCTGGGAGTTTTGGCGGTTTTGTGCAGCACGCCTATGCTTTATAAACGATTTATGCATATGGCCTACACCCGTAAAAAATACGGGCATGTACTGTATGTTGTTGCGTATGTCGGGATTTTTGTGATTAGTATCGCTTATCTGGTAAATGCGACCTACAATCCGTTCCTGTATTTTAGATTCTGATCGGGAGGCAGAGATGGACAGAAGAGAACGTTATGAACGTTTTAAAATAAAACGGACAAGAAAACTGAATGTCATCGTAGGACTACTGTTTACGGTATCCGTCGTGTTGCTTTCCGTGACGAGTGTCCTGACACCGGATGTGAAGTTTTCCGCGGAGGAAAACCGGATCCTGACCCAGAAGCCGGCATTTTCTCTGGCGGGGATCTTTTCCAAGGATTATATGCAGGACATAGAGTCGTATACGGCGGATCAGTTTGCTTTTCGGGATTTCTGGGTAAGCATGAAAGTAGGAGTGGACTGGCTGCTGGGCAAGCGGGAATTTAACGGAGTCTATCTGGGAAAAGACGGTTATCTGATCCAGAAGCTTTCGGAACCGGATCAGAAAAATGTGAAAAAGAACATAGAAGCGATCAACAAATACGCGGAAGCAAATCCGGATGTGAAAGTTAATATGCTGCTGGTGCCCAATGCGGCGTATATTTTGCAGGACTACCTGCCTTCCGGAGCACCTACGCTGGATCAGAGCCAACAGCTGAAATGGATTCGGGGCATGTTGTCCAACAGCGTGAACAGCATCGATATCAGCCGTACTTTGAAGCAGCATGCGTCAGAGGGTCTGTATTATAAAACGGACCATCACTGGACCACCAAGGGCGCGTTGCTGGGCTTTGAGGCAGCAGCGGAAGAGCTGGGGATCGAAGATCCCATCACATCCTATGACATTTATACGGTGACAAAAAGCTTTTCCGGCACGCTGGCATCCACCAGCGGATATCATTGGAGTAAGGATTCCATTGAGGTCTATGCACCGAAAAATGTAGAGATGCAGTATCTGGTAACCGATTCGGATGACAAAGAAAAACGGCCTACGGTCTATCACAAGGATGCTTTGGAAGAAAAAGATCAATACCAGGTGTTCTTCGGCGGAAATCACGGACTGGTGGATATCACAACAGCCAATGATACCAAGTCACGCCTGCTGATCTTTAAAGATTCTTACGCAAACTGTTTCGTTCCGTTTTTGCTTCCTTACTACAACGAGATCGTGATGGTAGATCCCAGATATTATTACGAAAATGTGCAAAACCTGACAGAAAGTAAAGGAATTACAGATATTCTCTTTTTATACAATATGGATACATTCATGACAGACCGTTCCATTGCGGACACGCTGGCAGAATAAAACTCTTTGTTCTGAGCATACTATCAGTATCGCTTAGGACAAGGAGTTTTTTATGATGAGCCTGAAAAAAGGAATACAGAGCATTGCGTTTGAAAGAATGCCATACCTGGTGGAAGGAGCCTGTGTAGCAGGAACGAAAGAGTCTCAAGGGCCGCTTGCTGCAAAAATCGACAAAACCGGAACAGACGATCTGTTCGGAGAAAAAAACTGGGAAGCGGCGGAGGGTAGAATGCAGACGGAGGCCTGCATGCTGGCACTGCAAAAAAGCGGTCTGAAGCCCAAGGATATCCGTTTTCTCTTTGGGGGAGATCTGCTCCGGCAAGGGATTGCTACGTCGGCAGGCGTAGAGGCGTTTTGCACGCCGTTGTTCGGACTTTACGGAGCCTGTTCGACCTCCGGGGAGGCATTGGCGCTGGGCGCCATGACAGTGGCAGGAGGATATGCAGATTATGTGATGGCGGTGACGTCCAGCCATTTTGCAAGTGCGGAAAAAGAGTTTCGTTTTCCCCTGGGATATGCAAGCCAAAGACCGCTTTCTGCTCAGTGGACCGTGACCGGAAGCGGAGCCTTTATCGTGGGAAATGCCAAAAGCCATGTGCGGATCGCCGGTGTGACCGTGGGAAAGATCGTGGATTACGGACTGAAAGATTCGCAGAACATGGGCGCCTGCATGGCACCTGCGGCCAGGGATACGATTTTGACAAATTTTCGGGATTTTGACCGGACGGAGGCGGACTATGACCGGATCATCACCGGAGATCTGGGGTATGTGGGACACCGGATTCTGTTGGAGCTTTTGCGGCAGAAGGGAGCGGAATTGGGAGAGAAGCATCTGGACTGCGGCATGCTGATCTTCGACCAGGAGACCCAGGATACCCATGCCGGCGGAAGCGGCTGCGGCTGTGCGGCGGTTACTTTGGCCAGTTATATTCTGCCAAAACTAAAAAAAGGAGAGTGGAAACGGATCCTGTTCGTTCCCACGGGGGCGCTGATGTCCACGGTCAGCTTCAATGAAGGAGAAAGCGTTCCGGGAATCGCCCACGGGATCGTGTTGGAACATTGCTGAAGGAGAAAAAAGATGGAATATATAAATGCGTTCTGGGTAGGCGGGGTGATCTGCGCCCTGGCTCAGATTCTTTTGGACCGGACGAAGATGATGCCGGGAAGAATCATGGTGTTTTTGGTGTGTGCGGGAGCCGTGCTGGAGTTTTGCGGCGTGTATGAACCAATCCGGGAATTTGCACATGCAGGGGCCAGCGTGCCGTTGACCGGGTTTGGAAGCACCCTTTGGAAAGGGGTAAAAGAGGCAGTAGATCAAAATGGATTTATCGGTATTTTTATGGGTGGTCTGAAGGCCAGTGCAGCGGGAATTTCAGCGGCGCTGATCTTCGGTTATCTGGCTTCTTTCCTGTTTGAACCGAAAATGAAAAAGTAAAAGCAAGACAGGGGTTTGTCGAAAATGCGAAATCCCTGTCTTGTTTTTTGTGATCAATAGTGTTATCTTAAGAACGGACCTAAGGACAGAGCGTTATTACAGCATGTAGGAGGTTTATTATGGATTATATGGGGATCGTGATTCCGTTTGTAGGCGGACTGGGAATGTTCATCTACGGAATGCAGATCATGGCACAAGGCTTGGAAAATGCCGCCGGAAACCGCATGAAATCGCTTTTGGAAGCGTTGACAAAGAATAAGTTTTTCGGGGTATTGTTGGGAACATTTATCACAGCGGTGATTCAGAGTTCTTCTGCCACGACGGTCATGGTAGTCGGTTTTGTAAATGCAGGTATTATGAACCTGAACCAGGCCATGGGCGTGATCATGGGGGCCAACATCGGTACGACAGCTACCGGATGGCTGGTATCCAGTGTGGAGTGGGCGAAGATCCTGAGCCCGGGAAATCTGGCGCCGATCGCGATTATCATTGGTGTGATCGTGATGCTGACAGGAAAAAGAAGATCGACCAAGGATGTAGCCAGTATCATCATCGGATTCGGTCTGTTGTTTGTAGGAATCACGACGATGTCCTCTGCGGTGGAACCGTTGCAGAGCTCCAAGGTTTTCCGGGATGCGTTTGTGACGCTTGGGGAAAATCCGCTGCTGGGCATTCTGGTGGGTGCAGGTGTTACGGCGATCATCCAGAGCTCCTCGGCATCCGTCGGTATCCTGCAGAGCTTGGCTGCCGCAGGGCTGGTACCCTTTAACGCAGCGATATACATTATCATGGGACAGAATATCGGTACCTGTGTGACCGCAATGCTGTCCAGTGTGGGTGCGAAGAAAAACGCAAAGGCGGCAGCGCTGATGCACCTGCTGTTCAATATCATCGGAACGGTGATCTTCAGTATCGTGGCGATTGTTGTCCTGCAGGTCGTTTATCCGTCCATCGGCTTTGGAGAGATTTCCCAGACCCAGATCAGTTTGGTACATACCGCTTTCAATATCGGCACGACGGTGCTTCTCTTCCCGGTATCTAACTGGATCATCCGGCTGGCAAAGAAGATCGGACATGTGGAAGAGGATGAAGTGGATGACAGCAAGGCACTGCTGGATGACCGTATGCTGGAGACGCCGGGTATCGCACTTCAGTCGGCGATCAGCGAGACGGCCCGTATGGGACATGTGGTCATGGATACACTGGAAAAATCCAGAGATGTCATGTTTACCAAGGATTACCAGGATATTCTGGAAATTAAGGATCTGGAGCAGAAAGTGGATCGGCTTTGTGCAGGGATCACCGATTACGTGATCAAGCTGAGCACCCTGACGATCAGTGAGCGGGAGCATCAGGAAGTTGCCCATCTTTTGCAGATCCTTTCAGATATGGAGCGTGTCAGTGACTATTGTGAGAATATTTCGGAACTGGCAGAGACGCTGCATGAGAGTAAGAGCGATTTCACCGAAAAAGGAATCGAGCAGATGCGGCAGATGGTGGACGTGTGTATCGACAGTTATCGCTATGCACTGGAAGCTTTCGAAAAGCATGAAAAAGATGCGGCTATGAAAACCATCGAGAAAGAAACGAAGGCAGACGAATTGGAGATCGCACTGCGTTCCGACCATATGCAGAGAATGGCAAACGGACAGTGCGATATGGATGCCGGTATCGTGTTTATGGACGCACTGGTATACATGGAGCGTATTTCAGACCACTCCAGAAATATCGCAGAAGAAGTGCTGAGTGTACATCACTAATGAGGAAGCAAAAACAAAAAAGAGCCTCGGGATCTTTTTGTCGTATGCTTGGCAACTAAAATATAGAAACGAAGGGGACAGAAGAAAACAAAAATTCTTCTGTCTCTTTGAGTTTTATCACGGTTATCTTATCAATCTTAAACAAATTTTAATAATTTCCCAGCGTAAATCTTTGCAAACTTATAGTATGATAAACATAAAAAGTGCGGAAAGAAACGGCAGGAAAGAGAGGTATGAGTTGGGGAGTAAAAATGTGATAGAAGTTAAAAATCTCTACAAATACTACCGGGTCGGAGATGAGATCGTCAGGGCGTTGGATGGGGTGGATTTTCAGATCCGGGAAGGAGAGTTCTGTGCCATCGTCGGCACGTCCGGTTCCGGAAAATCAACGCTGCTTAACATGCTTGCAGGTTTGGAAAAGCCGACGAAGGGCGAGATCGTGATCGTAGGCAGCCACCTGGAGCATTTGAAGGAGGATGAACTGGTCAGCTTCAGGAGGGAGAATGTAGGCTTTATTTTTCAGTCCTTCCATTTGATCGGGACCATGAATGCGGTGGAGAACGTGGCGCTTCCGCTGAGCTTCCGGAGTGTCCCGCGCAATATCCGGATGAAAAAAGCGGAGCAGATGCTGGATTCCATGAATTTGCAAAAGCATAAAAAGCATTTTCCCAATCAGATGTCCGGAGGACAGCAGCAAAGGGTCGGCGTGGCGAGAGCGCTGGTAGTGGATCCGAAAATTATTTTTGCAGATGAACCCACCGGAAATCTGGATTCGCATACGTCGGAAGAAGTGATGCAGCTGATGCAGGATGTGGTGAGAAAACAAAAGAAAACGTTGGTGATGGTTACCCATGACAATCATCTGGCAGAATATGCAGACAGGGTCTTTCATATCAGCGACGGAAAAATCCTGAAGATCGAGGAAAGAAAAGCGGAAAACGCAAAAAGAGAAAAAAAAGGAAGAGGGGATCAGGGACATGAAGCGAAGTAAAAAGATTTGGAGTGTGCTGCTTAGTATGGGTGTGCTTTTGGCATCTGTCGGAGGCAGCCGGGTAAATGCGGCAGCGAAAGATACAAAAGGAACTGTAAAAGAAGCAGATGCGGCGGTGGAGACCCAAAGTGCCAGCGGGATCCGGCTCAGTGTGGGAGACGGACAGAAAACACCGCAGTATAAAGCGGGACAGAACGTTTCCAAGCTGGAGATCAAAGTGACGAACCAGGGAAGCCGGAAGGCGTCTGACGTGACGGTGACGCCGGTGGTAGACAAAGCTTCTGACTGGCCTTTTGAGATCGCAGACTGGAACTACGAAAAACAGCTGGGAGAGATCCCGGCGCAGAAAAATGCATCTGCAGTCTTTGAAAATCTGACCGTGCGCAGGGATGTGGAAGGCAAGACCTATACCCTGAAGTTCCGGATCGAGTATACCGACGGGGACGGAGCCGATAAAGCAGTAGAAAAAAATGTTTATGTAAAAACGACGGCGGCAAAGAAGGAGGACAGCAATGTGCAGACTCCGCAGACACCATCCGGAAACAACGAAAATGCAGCGGGAAACGGCTCCGGAAATACAGCAGGAGATGCACCTCAGGATCAAGTGGATTACATGTCGGGAGGAGTGGCCAACGGGGATCCGGTTTCCTCGGATGGCGGAAGTGTTTCCACATCAGTCCCAAGGGTGATCGTGTCCGGTTTCCGGACAGAGCCGGGTGATGTACAGGCCGGAAGCAATTTTAAATTAATCATACAGGTGACAAATACTTCTAAAAAAACAGCGGTTTCCAACATGCTTTTTGATCTGCAGGCGCCTGCAGCAGGCACGGAAGCAGCGGCAGAGGCACCGGCGTTTCTGCCGGTTTCCGGAAGCAGCTCCATTTATCTGGAGGGGATCCCGGCAGGCGGTACAAAAGAGATTTCCATCGATCTGAATGCCAGGGCAGATCTGCTCCAGAAGCCTTACAGCATTGAGATGAGCATGAAATACGAGGATGGAAATGGCGGACAGTTTGACGCTTCTTCCAGCATTGCGGTACCGGTCAAACAGTCGGCGCGTTTTGAGTTCAGCAATCTGGAGATCAATCCGGAAAGCATCCAGGTGGGGGAAGAGGCGAACCTTACCTGCAGCCTGTATAATCTGGGGCGGACGAAGCTTTATAATGTCAAAGTCAGATTTGAGGGAGAGGGCATCGGATCCCAGGAAATTTTTGTGGGGAATGTGGAGTCCGGAGCAGTGGGAAATATAGACGGAATGATCAACGGAGAGTCAGAGATGTCTCTCGATTCTACATGTAAAATGATCGTTACCTATGAAGACGAATCCGGCAATCAATCCCAGACAGAGCAGGAGTTTTCCATGGAGGTTCTGCCGGAGCAGGTGATCGATATGGATAGTATGCCGGCAGAGGAAGAAGAGCAAAAAAGCTTTCCGGTCTGGCTGGTCGTGTTTTTGATATTGGTGATCGCGGCAGCGGCAGCGGCGGTTATCATCATTCGCAAGAAAAAGAAAAAACGGGAAATGATCGAAGAGGAGGAATTGCTGGATGAGGTGGATCGATTTACTGAGAATGAGTAGTTCCAACCTGAAAAGAAGAAAGCTGAGGACCTTTCTTACCGTTTTGGGCGTTGTGATCGGAACAGCCTCCATCGTTGTCATGATCTCTCTGGGACTTGGCATGCAGCAATCCATCTATCGGCAGATTGAAGAGTCTGGAGGTGCCACGGCGATCACTGTGAGAGGAAAGGATTCTTCAGGAATGACGTATGCAGAAGGGAGCGAGACAGAAACAGATAAATATGTGACGGATGACACCATCAAGGAGCTGCAGAATCTGGAGCATGTAAAGAGCGTAAGCCCGGCACTGGAACTGTATTCGATGCTGCTAAAGGGAAAATATTACGGAAATATCCAGCTGGTGGGTGTGAGCAGAGAAGAGTTGGCGAGACAAAACATGAAGCTGGTAAAAGGAAGCAGGCTGCCCGGTGCCGATGCCACCTCGTTGGAACTGGTATTCGGAAACGGAATCCCGACCATGTTTTCCGAAAAGGGAGGCGGCGGATATTGGGACACCGGAGAACTGCCGGATATTGATTTTATGAACGATCAGATGTTTCTGATCCTGGATGAATCGGCTTATTACAGCAGCCAGGAAGGCGGAGGGGTATCCGTGGACGCTGCGAAAGGCGGAGAAGGCAGTACGACTGCCCAAAAGCCGCCAAAAAAGTATGTTGTAAAGGGAACCGCTATGGTAGACGGCGGGATAGACGACTACAACAACTATTATTATTACGTGTACTGTGATATTGAAAAGTTGATCGAAATGCTGAAAAAGGAATATGCGGGAAGAGCGATCCCGGGACAGCCGACGACCAAAAACGGAAAGCCTTACAAATTTTTTGCCTATTCTTATGCAAAAATCCAGGCGGATGACATTGACAATGTGGATGAATTGACACAGAGTATACAAAATATGGGGTATATGGTGGAAACAAATGCAGAGTATATGGAGGCAATGCAGAAAGAATTGCTGACGGTAGAAGCGGTCTTAGGAGGAATAGGAGCGGTTTCTCTGCTGGTAGCGGCTATTGGGATTGCAAATACTATGATGATGTCTATCTATGAGCGGACGAAAGAGATTGGTGTGATCAAGGTCTTAGGCTGCAGCCTGAGAAATATCAAAGAAATGTTTTTAATGGAAGCTGCGTTTATCGGATTTGCAGGAGGTCTGATCGGAAATGTGATCAGCTTTGTGATCTCCTGGCTGATCAACTTTATGTCGGGAGACGGAGGCTTGATGGGCGTGGAAGGAAATATTTCCTATATCCCGGTCTGGCTGGTGTTGGTTTCCCTGGTATTTGCGGTATTGGTGGGAATGGCAGCAGGTTATTTCCCGGCGCGCCGGGCGATGAAATTAAGCCCTCTGGCAGCGATCCGGAATGAGTAGATCTCAAAAAGACCTTAGAAAGCAGGAAACCGTTGAAATGTAAAAAGCACTCTGCCGCAAATAAATGCGCAGGGTGCTTTTGAATGATGAATATAAAATAAAAGATCAAGGGATCTTTTTCGTAGTGGGCCTGGTGGCAATTCTATTCTTCAATGATCAGGATCTCCAGATAATCAAAATCGATGGAGTCCACAAAACTGTCCTGGTAAAACCGGGTCTTGGCATGCCGTTTGAATTCGGCAATAGACGCGTCCAGCCAGATCGGCGTGCTCAGATCGAACTCGTAGCAGATCTGATCCAGCGCATGAAATATTTTGTGTGTGCGGGTGTCGTCGGAGTCATCACAGACGACCAGATCCCGTATCAAACGATTTTCTTTGATTTCTTTTCCCCATAAACGAAACATCCGGAAAGCCTCCAAATCTATCCATTTAATCGCTTTCGTATTAGATATATTCTAATTTTTTTAAGTACTGTATCAATACATCGGCACAGTTGTCGATGCCGATCTCAGATGTGTCAAGGATCAGATGATAATCGTTGACATCACCCCAGGTGCGTCCGGTATGCTCATAGAAATAAGCAGAACGTTCTTTGTCATTTTTTTCCATGAATGCGACAGCCTGATCATGATCCAGTGAATATCTTTCCATGACGCGATGGATCCGATCTTCTTTTTCGGCAGTGACATAAATATTCAGGACATTTTTGCGATCCCGCAGGATATCGCAGGCGCATCGTCCCAGAATAATACACGGATTGCTGGCAAGCTCCCGGATCGTCTCGGCTTCTGTTTCATAACCGTGTTCTGCCAAAACGTGCTCAATAGAATCTTTATTATAGACAGGAATCCCAAGCCGTTTTGAAAGCTCTTGTGCAATGGAGCTTGCTCCTGTGCCGTATCTTCGACTTATGGTGATCACTAGTTTCATGCTGCTTCCTTCCTCCTTAGTAACCATTAAGACTGTCATTTTCTAATAGACTTATATTATAGCATCAGAACAAAAAACAGTAAAGAAAAATAAATTTAAATGAACTGTGTGGAAAATGTGTCGGGATATGATATAATGAGTCATAGCGGGCAGAAACAGAAGTGCTTTTGAGAGGAGACCGTTATGCATTACGAAATGTTGGATGCGATCAGAAATTATGAAGATTATGAGGATATCGACAGTTGGAAAACGATTATATTTTTATATAATGCAGCGCTGAAGGAGGTGGAGACGAAGCTTGAGATCCTGAATCAGGAGTTTCAGCACGTACACCGTTATAATCCCATCGAGCATATCAAGACCCGGATCAAGACGCCGGAGAGCATCGTAAAAAAATTGAAAAGATACGGACGGGAGACCTCCATTGAAAATATGGTGAAATATATAAACGATATTGCGGGGGTCCGCCTAATCTGTTCTTTTACGTCCGATATTTACCGCCTGGCGGAAATGATCGGAAACCAGAGCGACCTGAAGGTTTTGAGCATCAAGGATTATATCAAAAATCCAAAGGAAAGCGGCTATAAGAGTTATCATATGCTGGTTTCCGTTCCGATTTTTTTATCGGACAGTGTAATAGATACGAAGGTGGAGATCCAGATCCGGACAATCGCCATGGATTTTTGGGCCAGTCTGGAGCATAAAATTTATTACAAATTTGAAGGCAATGCACCGGAGTACATCAGCCGGGATCTGAAGGAATGCGCAGATATGGTATCTGATCTGGATGAAAAAATGCTGTCGCTGAACGAAGCAATCCTTGCTTTCAAAGAGAACCCCATGGCACAAAAGGATGCAGACCTGAGGGAGACGGAAGTCAAATAGCTCTGTGGTGCAGCAGGAGAAGACAGAAAGAGGAAAGTTAAACAAAGAAAACAAAAGAAAATGTAAAACGGAGGATGCAGATTTTGTTAAAAAATTTGGGCAAGGATAAGAGAGAGCATTTGGGACATTTGGCGTATGTGTTGGGAGGCTGTCTTTTGTTTGCGGTGGCAGTCAATATGGTCATTGTGCCGATCGGTATCTACAGTGGCGGAACGACCGGTGTGATCCAGCTGATCCGTACTCTGTTGCTGGATGTCTTAAAGCTTCATATGCCGAAAGGGATTGATCTGGCCGGTATCATCAATTTTTCTGTTAATATTCCGCTTTTGTACATGGCGTACCGCGTTATGGGAAAGGAGTTCTTTGCAAAAACCCTCTGTACGGTGGTGATACTCAGTACGTTTTTGGCGCTGATACCGGTGCTGGATGAGCCGATCATTACAGATTATCTGACAGCCTGTCTGGTGGGCGGTATCATGGCAGGAACCGGAGCAGGGATGATCCTTAGGGGAAAGAGCTGCGGAGGCGGATCTGACATTCTCGGTATTTGCTGCACTAAGCTTTTTGACGGATTCAGCGTAGGAAAGATGTCGATTCTGCTGAATATCGTGATCTTTTCGATCTATATGGTATTTTTTGACATGGAGATCGTCATTTATTCGTTTATTTATACCGTTGTCTGTGCGATTTCTTTGGATCGTGCACACATCCAGAATATTAACGTCAGCGTTATGATCTTTACCAAAAAGGAAGGAATTGCCGAGATGATCCTGGAAAAGATGCGGCGAGGTGTGACCAACTGGGACGGAGTCGGTGCTTATACCCAGAAGGAAGCATCGGTACTATACGTGATTATTTCCAAGTATGAGGAAAATCAGCTGAGAAAGATTGTACATAGTATAGATCCGGATGCATTTATGGTGTTCAATGAAGGCTGTACCATCGACGGGAATTTTGAAAAACGTTTATAAGGATTTGGGAAAAGGCCATCGGCTTCATGCCGGTGGTCTTTTTATCACTGTAAAAAATAATTTACACAGATTTTACAATTGTCGGCATGCGGAATTTACAAAGGGCCTCTATGATAGACATCGTAACGAAAGAAAGTAAAAAGAGAGGATGAATAAACGTTATGAAAATGAAAAAGGTAATCGCTTTATTATCGGTCACAAGCTTGCTTGTTCTGTCGTTGGCAGGATGCGGCGGCAACAAGGATGCAGCAGACAATACAGGAGATACCGCTTCCAATGCGGCAGAGTGGGATGATACATCAGATATCACCATTGTATCCCGTGAGGATGGTTCCGGAACAAGAGGTGCATTTATCGAACTCTTCGGAATCGAAGAAAAGATCAATGACGAGAAAGTAGACCAGACGACAGAGGAAGCACAGATCACAAACAGCACATCTGTTATGCTGACGACAGTGGCAAAAGATGAATATGCCATCGGCTATGTATCCCTCGGATCTCTGGATGACTCTGTAAAGGCTTTAAAAATCGACGGGGCAGAAGCAACCGCTGAAAACATCAAAGCAGGTACTTACAAAGTAAGCAGACCTTTTAACGTAGCAATGAAAAAAGATGCGGATAACGAAGTTGCCAAAGATTTCCTGAACTTTATCCTCAGCAAAGAGGGACAGGAAGTTATCTCAGACAATGGTTATATTCCGCTGGATGATGTGAAAGCTTTTGAAGGAACACAGCCGTCCGGAAAAGCAGTGATCGGAGGATCTTCTTCTGTATCACCGGTTATGGAAAAACTGATCGAAGCATACAAAAAACTGAATCCAAATGCAGAGCTTGAGCTCCAGACGACAGATTCTACAACAGGTATGACTTCTACTATCGACGGAAGCTATGATATCGGAATGGCATCCCGTGAACTGAAAGACACAGAGCTTTCAGGAGGTCTTGAGGCTACCGTGATCGCAACAGACGGTATCGCAGTGATCGTAAACAAGAGCAACCCGATCGACGACATGACGAGTGAGCAGGTAAAAAATATCTACATAGGAAATGCTCTTACATGGGATGAGGTAACAAAATAAATGAAAAGAAAAGCATGGACTGAAAAATTCATGCGGGGAGTGTTTCTGATTGCCGCCTGCGCTTCGGTGCTGGCGGTAGCTCTCATTTGTATCTTTTTGTTTGCAAATGGCGTTCCCGCAATAAAAGAAATCGGTTTCGTCAAGTTTATCACCGGAACCGTATGGAAGCCCAACAATCAGATGTATGGGATTTTCCCGATGATCATAGGAAGCTTGTATGTAACAGCCGGGGCCATTCTGTTTGGAGTTCCCATCGGTATTTTGACTTCGGTATTTATGGCTGAATATTGCCCGAAAAAAATTTATAAGCCTTTAAAAGCAGCGACAGAATTGCTCGCAGGAATTCCGTCCGTTGTATACGGCTTTTTCGGAATGGTAGTCCTGGTGCCGGCCATACGGCAATTGGGGCGTACTTTGAAAGCGGCAGGGATCCTGAAAAATGCCGGAAACGGAAGCAGTATCCTGACGGCATCTCTTCTGTTGGGAATGATGATCCTGCCGACGATCATCGGCGTGACAGAGTCGGCTCTTCGATCCGTTCCGCGTTCCTATTATGAAGGCTCGTTGGCACTGGGAGCTACCCATGAGAGAAGTATTTTCCGTATCATGCTTCCGGCGGCAAAATCCGGAGTGGTAGCAGGGATCGTACTCGGTATCGGACGCGCCATCGGCGAGACCATGGCAGTCATCATGGTAGCCGGAAACCAGGCTCGTCTGCCGGACGGGATCTTCAAAGGGATCCGAACGATGACGGCAAATATTGTGATCGAGATGGGATACGCGACGGATCTGCACAGAGAGGCGCTGATCGCCACGGGCGTAGTAT
>CAKRWZ010000003.1 GCA_934418295.1 uncultured Mediterraneibacter sp. | reverse complement strand
GTACCTTCCTCCGGACGCAGGCTGCAAGCCCCTTGTACCATATCTTCTTTTCCGCCTCCCCGTCCCTCAAAATGTGTATTAAACCATTTCGCAACGGGTCGGACATCTCGTGTGCGGCTTCCTGCAATATATCGAAACTGCTCTGCATTTTCGGACACAACTATACAGATCCCCACACCTTTTTCCAGTATCTGGTTTAACAGGTACTTGTTATCTTCCGGTGTCAGATCCTTTTCGGATATCCATAAAAATTCCGGCGCTTTTTCTCCCTTTCTCTCCCACTCCAGATAAGGGAACAGCTTTTCCCGAAGCAACTGATGTTTTAATTCCCAAAGCTGCTGTTTCAGCCCGTCTTTCTCTTCTTTCAGCCTTACGACCGCCTGATACACTTCCTGCTCCGGCGCACAGAGCAATGCCGAAGCTTCTTTTATCTGCTGCTCTTTGTCCCGATAATCCGCTAAGGCCCTGACCCCGCAGAGCAGTGTCACACGCACGCCGCCTTTATAATGCTGTACGTTGGTCAGCTTGATCATCCCGATCTCCCCTGTCCGGTACACATGGGGTGCACAGCAGGCACATACGTCATAGCCCGGTATCGCCACAATCCGCACCTGTCCTTCGATTTCAATTTTACTTCGATACTGCAGCGTTTCCAATTCCTCCGGTTTCGGAAATAAGATCAGGACCTCACAGTTCGCTGCCACTGCCCGGTTTGCTTCTGTCTCGATCTCCCGGAGCTGCTCTTTTGTGATCTCGCCATTAAAATCCATGGTACAGTCTTCGTTGCCCAAGTGAAACCCCACGTTCTGGTATCCAAATCTTCTGTTTACGATACCAGATACAACATGTTCTCCGGTATGCTGCTGCATTTTCATGTAACGCTCTGTCCAGTCCAGACACCCTTCGACTGTGTCTCCCTCTGTAAGCGGTCCGTCTGTGATGTGCAGGATGCCTTCATCGATCTCCTGAACGTCCAGTACTTTTCGGCCGCCAAGGATTCCGGTATCCGCATACTGTCCGCCGCCTTCCGGGAAAAACGCGGTCCGGTCAAGTATCACATGAAAGACTTCTTTTTTCCCTTTTTTTGCAGGCACGCATCGCTTTACTGCTGCGTGGAATTCTTTCAGATACGCATTTTCATAAAACAGTTTTTCTGTCATTTTTACATTCTCTCCGGAGCTTCAAAGCCGAGCAGATCGATGCTGGTCTCCAATATTTTTTTGGTCACATCCAACAGTGCGATGTAGCTTGCCTGACGCTTTTCATCCTCTTCAGAGAGGATTTTTGTTTCATGGTAGAAACGGTTGAATGTATTGGCCAGATTATAAATGTATGCACAGAGTTTGTGCGGTGCGATCTCTTCACTGGTATTTGCCATCACTTCATTGAATCTTCCTGCTTCCAGCATCAACGCTTTTTCTGCATCTGAGACCGGTGCCAGCACGTCTCCTGCCACATCTTCAGTTCCGGTCTGGGCTGCATGTTTGCCCATGATGGATTTGATACGGACAATGGTGTAAAGAATGTACGGGCCTGTATTTCCCTCAAAGGAAGTAAAACGCTCTACATCAAACACATAATCTTTGGAAGCCTGGTTGGAGAGATCCCCATATTTAATGGCTGCCAGTCCCACTGTCTTTGCCGTCTCCTTTCCTTCTTCCTCCGATACAGTACGGTTTTCTTCTATTTTTTTGTACATTTCTTCGTTGATCTCCCGGATCAGGTTTTCCAGACGCATTACGCCGCCCTCCCGGGTCTTAAACGGTTTTCCGTCTTTGCCGTTCATCGTTCCGAATCCCAGGAATTTCAATTCGGTCTCCGAACCTACGATCCTTGTTTTCTTCGCACAGCGGAACACCTGGATAAAATGCAGTTCCTGCCGTTTATCTACCACATAGATCACTTCGTCCGGCGCATATTTTTCTTCTCTTTCCACCAAGGTTGCCAGATCTGTCGTATCATAAAGAGCGGCGCCGTCTGATTTCAGTATCATACACGGAGGCACCTCTTTGGTGTCCGACTCTTCCCGCACATCCACTACCAGTGCACCTTCATCCACATGTGCATATCCTTCTTCTTTCAGGCGCTGCACCATGCCCGGAATGTATGCCTGTGCATCGGATTCTCCTTTCCAAAGATCAAAATCCACGTTCAGGTTCTGATAATTCTTCTTCAGGTCCGTCACAGAAACTTCCATGATGTGTTTCCAGAGTGCCCGGTAACCTCTTCTTCCGTTTTGCAGGAGATAGGTCGCCTGCAAGGCCTCTTCCCGATACTCCTCATGCTCTTTTGCATAAGCGCTGGCGGCAGGGTAGATCTCTTCCAGCTCTCCGATGGTAAAAGGCGCCTCTTTCGGATAATCTCCGGTAAACGCTTCGTCAAAATACGGAAGATCAGGCTGACGCTTTTTCACTTCTGTAATGATCAGCCCCATCTGGTATCCCCAGTCGCCCAGATGAATATCTCCTATTACGTCATGTCCCATAAAGCGAAGGATTCTTTTTACACTTTCTCCGATGATCGCAGAACGCAGATGCCCGACATGAAGCGGTTTTGCCACGTTCGGTCCGCCGTAATCGATCATAATCTTTTTCGGCTTCTCCACCGCATCCACACCAAGACGCGTATCCTGTCCCATCGCCCGGATGTATTCTGCCGCAAATTCCGGACTCAGTGTCAGGTTGATAAATCCCGGATTGGCAGCCTCTGCCTTGACAAACATTTTTTCTTCTTTCAGAACTTCCACAACATCATTTGCAATCATGATCGGCGCTTTTTTGTAAACTTTTGCCCCGGCCATCGCGCCGTTGCACTGGTACTCACATAAATCCGGCCGGTTGGATACCGTGATCCTGGCCAGCTTTTTGTCGTATCCGGCCTGCTCAAAAGCCTGTTCCATCCGTTCCGTGATTTTTTCTGATATTTTTTTCATTCTGATATCCTCCTGTAAAACACCAATCTATTTTACCTTATCGTATTTTCTTTGTAAAGCAAACGCGCTGTTTTCCTTTGTTTCTAAAACACTGCCTGCACCAGGAACATATAAAGGACGGTTCCGGCTCCGATGCTCAGCAGGTTATTTCTTTTCCATACATGGAGCACAACCACCACCAATACGGAAGCGATCTCCGGGATTCCATGTGTCGCACCGGTCACAGACATATTTTTCAGGCAATATACCACCAGCATCCCGATAACGGCCGGTGTCAGGACACGCCCCAGATACTGTACGGTTTTCGGGATCGGTTTGTCCGGCGGGAAAAACAAAAACGGAACCAGACGCGTTGCAAACGTAGTCAGTGCCACTGCTAAAATGATCAAAAGGGATGTTCCTGCATCTACCGGCATTTTGATTCCTCCTTTATTTCCTCCCACTCTTTTTCTCTTTGTTTCTCTTCTTTTTCTTCCTGCTCCGGAAGTTCCAAACGTTTTCTTCCCACAAACAGACACAGGATGATCACCAGCATGGACGGCAAAATGAAGTTATCCGGGCCGAAGATCATTCTTCCCGCAAAGGCTACGATCACACCGATCGCCGCCGGGATCCTGTTTTCTTTTTTCATCCACTGTTCTACAAAGATCACCACGAACAATGCAGTCATTGCAAAATCAATTCCCTCTGCATTGAACGGGAGAAGCGATTTTGCCACCGATCCGATGATAGTTCCCAAAATCCAGTAGGATTGATCCAAAAGAGAAATGGCAAACAAAAATTTATCTTCTTCTACCCCTTCCGGGACGTTTGTCGTACACAAAAGGGAATAGGTCTCGTCTGTCAGCGCAAAGATCATATACCATCTCTTTTTTCCGGTCCTGTTGACCTTGTCCAAAAGAGAGATCCCATAAAACACATGACGAATATTGACCATCAGCGTCATAAAGATCACCTGCACAAAGGAAATGCCCGGCACAAAGAAATTCACTGCCAGATATTGCCCGGATCCCGCATAGACCAGCAGGCTCATCAAGATCGCCCACCAGACGGAATATCCTTTTTCTGCAAACATGACCCCGAAGGCGATCCCGATAAACAGATAGCCTGTCAATACCGGTATCGTGTACGGAAACGCTTTCTGAAACGATCTTTTGTATCCCTTTTTCATCCTGCCACCTCTTATTCTTTGGAAGTCGACTGCATTCCTTTCAGCATGGTATCCAATTCTTTATCTGATTTCTGTGCTTTTTCATACTCTTTCCGAGTGTTTTCAGCCAGCCGTTTTACTTCTTCATCTTCTGCCGCTTTTTGGATCTCCTCCTGTACGGAAGGATCATAAGTTCCGTTGGAAAGGCTGTATTTTCCGTCCTGTTTCCTGCTTACGTAAAAAGTGCCCATGCCCGGGACCGGTGTTTCGATCCCACGTATCTTCATTTTGTAAGTTGCAAACACTACCAATTCTCCCATTTCTTTTCCGGGCTTTGTATAAACATTGATCGCTTCGTATTCTTCTACAAAGTTCGGATTGTTCAAAATCTCCGAAACGTTTGCCTCTTCGATCTGATCCATCAGATTTCTCAAACCGTCCAGATCTCCTGCTGCCGTTTCGGAATAATAAAGCCGGATCAGCTTGTTTACGGACGGATAACGGTTTTTCTCCAGCTGTTCTCCTTGTACCAGTATTTTATCCGATATGTATTTTCCCAGAAAACTGTTTTCTGTTTTCGCTATAGTTTGGCCTGCATCTGCTGCACTGTCTTTGGTCAGGATCGCTGACGACGCTGTGGTCAAAACCACAAGTGCGATCAGCACTTTTCTCCGGGACCTTTTCATGCTTACCTCCCTATAAACTTCTATTCATTTTGCTTTTCAGACCGGAAAAAACTCCTGACAAAACCGATTTTGGTCGCCCATCATCTGGTGTGCCAGGAGCTTTTGCTTCCCAATCTAACACGTCTGGGCGGAATCGAACCGCCGCTCCTGCCTCCGGAGGGCAGTGCTCTATCCCCTGAGCTACAGACGCTTACAAAAACGCTCTCCAAACTTTCTTTCGAACGCTTTTGTTATCTTATCATAATTTTGAGGAAAAGTAAAGTTTTTCTCACATACTCAATTCGCCTTTTTCCGCCCTGTAGAAATAGGAATGATCTCCAAGCACCTCTTCCGGAAGCACCTGGGATTCATTGATCTCACAGATCATCCTGCCGAAAGCTTCCTGTCCCACACTGTATTGCTTCGGAACGATCAGCATCTCATGGATGCTGCTGGGCAGTATATAATAATCCTCTCCCAAAAGCTTTTCTATTTTCTCCGGCATCTTCGGATAAAGAATACATGCCGCCCCGTAATTCTGCAGGCTGTTGGTCAAAACGTACATTCCCTCCGTCTCCTGTTCTGCTTCCAGAAACTTCTTATCCAGCAGATTTTTTTCTTCCAGGATCTCTGCCGGAAGAATGCTCTCAGGCAGCATCTTGCTTTCCTCTTCTTCCAAAAGATCCTCCACCGCGACCAGTTTTGCCGGGAGCAGATATTCTGCATTTTCCACGGCCATTTGATAAACTTCTTCTTTTGTCACACCCCACTCTTCCAGATGTGCGTTCTGTACCGTCATGCTCACAGTTCCCCTCCCGTCTTCATGAAGCAGCAGATAAAAGACGACTGCCAGATCCATCCAGTCTACAAAAGGGATCTGTTCCAGGATTTCCGCATTCTTTTCTTTACTGATCAGCTTTGGTACGATCCTCCATTTTGCTTTTTTATAATCGGACATCCAGTCTAATCTTGCCTCCGGATACTGCTCCAGCATCACACAAAATTTTGCGATCTCTTCCGCGATCTCTTTTATCAGCTTACCTTTGCAATAAGCCGAATAGTATTCCTCCATATAGACAGTGGGCGCCGTGCTGCATCCCCCTTTGCAGATCGTGATCCCTTGCCGGATCTGCCCATTGTTGTTTCGGAGCGTGTTCTGTGAAATTTCCACTCCTTCCCCTAATGTTTCCTGCAACTTTTCTTCTACATTTTTTAAAAATGTTTCGTAACTCAATAGACTCCTTTCCTACGACTGTTCCAATCTTATTTTTAAAAAGAAAAACCGGCAGATCCTGCCATGATTTGATAAAAGAATCCGATCAAATCGGACTTGAATATTATGGTAATAGCATTATAAAAAATTTCAAGGCAGAAAGCAATAAACATTTCGTTTCCTGTTTGCTTTTCTGCCTTTTTCTTGATCCTTTTTCCCTTGTCCTAAAATCAAATTAAAAAACCTGATTTTTCTTCCCGGAGCGCCTGTAAAAATGCAGTACGATTTTTTCCAGATAACGCTTCAGCACAATCTGGATCTCCTCTTTTGGATGGATCGGTTTTACCAAAATGTTAGGGATCCCCGCTCTTTTTGCCCCAAATACATCCGTAAATAGCTGGTCTCCGATAAAAATCGTATTGTCCCGATTGGTCTTCATGATCCGCATCGCTTCCACATAATTTTTTACAGACGGCTTGTGCGCATTGTAAATATAATGTACCTGAATCTCTTCATTGAACTTTTTTACACGTTCTTCCTGGTTATTGGAAATCAGGCACATCTCGAATCCGATTTTTTTCAGCCGGGCGAACAATGCCTTTGCACGGTCATCTGCCGGCTCCCCATGGGGCACCAGTGTATTGTCGATATCGAAGATCAATCCCCGATAACCTTTCTCATACAGCTCCTCAAAGGGTATCACATAAGTGGACGCCAGATAGGCATCCGGAAAAAACATATCAAATATCAATTTTACCTTTACTCCTTTTTCAACGCATTCTTTACATCTGCCTTAAATTGATTCCATGCCTCTTCATCTTCCACAAAATATTTGGGACAGATCTTGCCTGTCACATCATAGTGTCGGATCACTGCATTTTCGTCCAGCTCAAACTTTTTACAAAGCCACGCTGTCAGCTGCACCATGGAACGGTATGTACTTTCCGTAAATTTTCCGGTATCGTCCGGATGACAGCACTCAATGGATACGGTATCAGAATTTCTGTCATTGGAAGCATAGGCGATCTCCCAGGTTGGAATACACTGTATGATCTCTCCGTCCAGTCCTACCACAAAATGGCTGCTTGCCTTTGTCTGGTGGCTGTCCTTCAATCCTTCAAAATAGTCCCGGTTATTCTGTGCCGATGAGCCCGGATTTGCCGTATAATGGATCACGATGCCATTGATCTTATTGCTTTTGATCCCCGGACGGGAATAGTCGTTCACATCCAGAAGCTGCACATCGATCTCCGGCTTGGAAGCATCCACATCTGCTCCTGTCTTTTCACTGTATTTCTCTGATTTTCCCGCACAGGCTCTTATGATCAAAATCACCGTCAATACGACCAAGCATACCAATCCGGCTCTGCAAAGAAACTGCTGACGTCTTCTGCGTGCTCTCTGCGAATTTTTCCTGCTCTTTCTTCTTTTTCCGGGTCTTCTTTTGTACGTTTTTCCTCCCACGTTTTTCCCCTTATCTGGCATTTATTCGTCCGTTTTCCCGCTGCTCTCTGCTCCCCTTTTTCAGATACTCTGCGGTCAGAAGCGGTGCGCCGCAAAGCAACAGCGCACCGCCTGGTATGTTTGTGTATCCGCTTTTTTGCAGATTCCTCTATTCGTTTATACTGTAATTCGGTGCTTCCTTTGTAATATGGATGTCATGCGGATGACTTTCTTTCAAAGATGCTGCTGAAATCTTTACGAATTTTCCGTTTTCTTTCAGTTCTTCTACCGTCTTTGCTCCGCAATAGCCCATACCAGATCTGAGACCTCCCATCAGCTGGAATACCGTATCTTCTACAGTACCCTTGTATGCTACTCGGCCTTCCACACCTTCCGGAACCAATTTTTTCGCATCTTCCTGGAAATAACGGTCTTTGCTTCCGTTTTCCATTGCTGCGATGGATCCCATTCCACGGTATACTTTGTATTTTCTTCCCTGATACAGTTCAAAAGTTCCCGGGCTTTCATCACAGCCTGCAAAAATACTGCCCATCATACAAAGGTTTGCACCTGCGGCGATCGCTTTCGTCATATCTCCGGAATATTTGATACCGCCGTCTGCAATGATCGGAACTCCATACTCTTTTGCAGCCTCATAACAATCCATGATCGCCGTGATCTGCGGAACGCCGATTCCTGCAACCACACGGGTCGTACAGATGGATCCCGGACCGATTCCGACCTTTACAGCGTCTGCTCCGGCTTCGATCAGTGCTCTTGTACCTTCTCCTGTGGCAACGTTTCCTGCAACCACCTGCAGATCCGGATATTTTTCTTTTACCATGCGGACAGTCTTTAATACATTTGCGGAATGACCGTGGGCGGAATCCAGTACGATCACGTCAACCTTTGCATTTACCAGCTCCTGCACACGATCCAGACAGTTTGCGGTGATACCTACACCCGCGCCGCAGATCAGACGTCCCTGGGAATCCTTTGCAGAAAGTGGGTACTTGATCTGTTTTTCAATATCCTTGATGGTGATCAAGCCTTTCAGGTTAAAGTCCTTATCTACGATCGGAAGCTTTTCCTTTCTGGCCTGTGCCAGGATCTTCTTTGCTTCTGTCAGCGTGATCCCCTCTTTTGCAGTGATCAACCCCTCTGATGTCATGGACTCTTTGATCTTCTTCGTCATGTCTTCTTCAAATTTCAGATCACGATTGGTAATGATGCCCACCAATTTGTTTCCTTCTGTGATCGGGACACCGGAAATACGATATTTACCCATCAGATCATCTGCATCCTGCAGTGTGTGCTCCGGTGATAAAGAAAACGGATCTGTAATAACGCCATTCTCGGAACGTTTTACCTGATCCACTTCCTGAGCCTGCTGCTCGATCGTCATGTTTTTATGAATAATGCCAATGCCTCCCTGTCTGGCCATGGCAATTGCCATTCTATGTTCTGTAACGGTATCCATACCTGCACTCATCATTGGTATGTTCAACCGGATTTTCTTTGTCAGATATGTTGATAAATCTACCTGATTCGGAATTACTTCAGAATACGCCGGAATCAAAAGTACGTCATCAAATGTAATGCCCTCTCCGATAATTTTTCCCATCTTACCTTTCTCCTTTCTGTTCTCTCCTTGTACTTTCCACTGTTCTCATGAACAGATATAGTTCCGACTAATATATTAACTGAAATGATAACGGAATTCAAGGAAGGAATCAATACTCTTTCAAGATTCTTTCAAAAGTCCTAATAAATTTTTAAAAAAGTCCTGTTTTCCCAGCATTTTTTCAGGAAACATATAGGATTACAATACAGTGTTGCAACTGATTATTGGCAATCACCGGAAGCGCCGGACGGCACATTTCCGTATTGCAGGCGGTCATCAAGATCTTGGGCAGGCTCGGACTTTACGCGTCGCCATACCTACAGAACCTGCCACCGGCAGCTTCCTCCGGATGCATGGCAACAAAAAACGGTCGAAAACCATAGGGTTTTCGACCGTTTTCAGACTTTTTCAGACTATTTATTATTTTTGCTGCAAGATAAACTCTCCCGCTTCTTAATCTGTCCCTGACAGATTACATCATTCCCATTCCCGGGCCGCCCTGCGGAGGCATAGCCGGTGTAGGCTCTTTGATCGTGCTTACAACAGACTCTGTTGTAAGGAGAGTAGATGCCACGCTTGTAGCATTCTGCAGAGCGCTTCTGGAAACTTTTGCAGGATCCAGAATTCCGGATTCTACCATGTCTACATACTCTTCTTTATATGCGTCAAATCCATATCCCGGCTTAGACTCTTTGATCTTGCTGATGATTACAGAGCCTTCCAGACCGGCATTTGCGCTGATGTGATACAGCGGTGCTTCCAACGCTTTCAGGATGATCTTAGCACCTGTCTTCTCGTCGCCTTCCAGTGTATCTGCCAATTCCTTGACTGCTTTGGTTGCATGGATGTAAACAGATCCGCCTCCCGGAACAATACCTTCCTCTACTGCTGCTCTTGTAGCATTCAGGGCATCTTCCATACGAAGTTTTGCTTCTTTCATCTCTGTCTCTGTAGCTGCCCCTACACGGATAACTGCTACGCCGCCTGCCAGTTTTGCAAGTCTTTCCTGCAATTTCTCAATATCGAATTCGGAAGTTGTGATCTCCATCATTCTCTTGATCTGTGCAACACGATCCTGGATTGCTTTCTTGTCTCCTGCTCCTCCGACGATCACGGTAGAATCTTTTTCTACTTTTACGGATTTTGCACGTCCGAGCTGCTGCAGTGTTACGTCTTTCAGATCCAGGCCAAGTTCTTCAGAAACAACCTGACCGCCTGTCAAAATAGCGATATCCTGAAGGATGTCTTTTCTTCTGTCACCGTAACCAGGTCCTTTTACTGCAACTACATTGAATGTTCCGCGAAGTCTGTTTACGATCAAAGTCGTCAATGCTTCACCTTCTACATCCTCTGCAATGATGAGCAATTTTGCTCCGGACTGTACAACCTGCTCCAGTACCGGAAGAAGTTCCTGAATATTGGAAATCTTCTTATCTACAATCAAAATATATGGATTTTCCAGAACTGCTTCCATTTTCTCTGTATCTGTAGCCATATATGCAGAAAGGTATCCTCTGTCAAACTGCATACCTTCTACCAGATCCAGCTCTGTATGCATTGTCTTGGACTCTTCTACTGTGATAACACCGTCTTTGGATACTTTTTCCATAGCGTCTGCAACCATCTCGCCGACTTTTGCATCACCGGAAGAAACAGCTGCTACCTTTGCGATCTGATCTTTTCCTGTAACTTTGCTGCTCATTTTCCCGATAGCTTCTACTGCACAGTCGGTAGCTTTCTTCATTCCTTTTCTCAGGACGATCGGATTTGCACCTGCTGCCAGGTTCTTCATTCCTTCGTGAACCATTGCCTGTGCAAGGACGGTAGCTGTCGTAGTACCGTCACCTGCTACATCGTTTGTCTTGGATGCAACTTCACGGATCAGCTGAGCTCCCATATTCTCAAAACCGTCTTCCAGTTCGATCTCTTTTGCAATCGTCACACCATCGTTTGTGATCAACGGTGCCACAAAGGATCTGTCCAGAACAACGTTTCTTCCTTTTGGTCCAAGTGTTACTCTTACAGTATCTGCCAGTTTGTTAACGCCTGCTTCCAGTGCTTTTCTGGCCTCTGCTCCGTATTTAATTTCTTTAGCCATGTCAATTCACTCCTACTCTGTTAGATTATTTATATCAAAATACTTTTGACTGCTTACTCTACGATTGCAAGAATATCGCTCTGTTTTACGATGATATACTCTTCTTTTTCAAGCTCTACCGTCGTTCCTGCAAATTTAGAATAGATAACCTGATCGCCTACTTTAACCTGCATTTTTACTTCTTTTCCGTCAACCATTCCGCCAGGTCCTACTGCGATAACTTCCGCCTGTTGCGGCTTCTCCTGAGACTTTCCAATTATAATTCCTGATTTAGTTGTTTCTTCGGCTTCTGCCTGTTTTAATACAATTTTGTCACCTAATGGTACTAATTTCATGATGTATCCTCCTTGTCTTGGTTCTTATTAGCACTCACTTCTTCTGAGTGCTAACCCTAAGATATAAAATAGCACTGTCTGATAAATTTGTCAACACTATTTGCAATTAGTTTACAATTTTTTTCTCTTCTGAAAAACGGTTATAAAATCCATTTTCGATCTTAAAAATAAGAACACTTCCTTTTTCATTATGGAACCGTTCCTCGACTACACCGGAACATGCAAGAAGTTCTGTTTTGGTCGAAATCGTACAGTCATATTTTGCATCCAGAGAAATATCTGAAAGCTCTCCGTTCTCCAAAAGCAGCTGCATATGATCTTCTTCTGCATCATATTTAAACACTTTACAGCAATAAACCTCTTCATCAAAAACCGCGTCCATAGAGATCACCCGCTCCATTTTCAGGTCTGCCTGGCATCCTTCGTACATCTGTTGCTCCTCCTCTCTGTTTTACTTCTGTCCTTCTGTTTTGCTTCTATTGAAAAATAGAAGGGCATCTGAAGATGCCCTCTCCTGCTTTTATCTATTTTCTTTTTTGATCCGTTCCAGTTCCGTAAAGATATAATCGTTTACTACTTTGATGTAAGTTCCTTTCATGCCGGATGAACGAGACTCGATCACGCCTGCACTTTCAAATTTTCTGAGGGCATTTACGATCACGGATCTGGTAATTCCTACCCGGTCTGCGATCTTGCTTGCCACAAGAATCCCCTCTGTTCCGTCCAGTTCGTCAAAAATATGTATAATCGCTTCCAACTCTGAAAATGAAAGTGTGCTCACTGCGGATTGTACAATATGTTCTTTCCTGGTCTCTTCTGCATTCTCTTCATTGACAGAGCGCAGCATTTCCAATCCTACCACTGCAGTGCCGTATTCGCTTAAAATGATATCGTCAATATCATAGCCGCTTCCCTGTTTATAGATAAAAAGGGTGCCAAGCCGTTCACCTGCAATATTGATCGGGATAATGATCGCCTGATGATCCTGGGCAGCTTCTTTCGTAAACCCAAGCGTCTCCAGATTTACATTCTCTTTTGTAGACAAAATACTCAGAAGCCTTTCATTGAGCATGCTGTCGATATGATCTCCCACCTTTTGCTCCAAAAGTTCACCGATCAATTCAATATCTTTGCATTTTGCAATCCCAAGTACTTTTCCTTTTTTACTGATCACAAGCACATTTGACTCCAGGATATCTGCCATTACCGCACAAATATCATTGAACACCACTTTGCTGGAATTGTTATTATGAAGAAGCTTGTTGATTTTTCTTGTTTTATCTAACAATTGTACGCTCATGAATTCCCTCCACAATATATTGCACACAAAACGCTCTAAAATTTCCTTTACACATCAATATTATCACACAATTATAGTGTATTCAAGCTATTTTCTTTATAAATACCCAATTTGTCTTGCCTGGAGAATACAATATTTCTTCTGTTTTTCTTTTTACTTATCTTTTTTATTTACCGGTCTGTTGTATCCGCATTTTTCATCTGCACACACCAGTTTATTTCCTTTCAAAACCATATAGCCGCCGCATTTCGGGCACTTCTCTTCTGACGGTTTCTGCCATGACATAAACTCACACTCCGGATTATTTTCACATCCGTAATAAACTCTTCCCTTTTTCGTTTTCCGCAGCACGACCTCTTTCCCGCAAAGAGGACACTTCACTCCGATCTTTTCCAGATAAGGCTTTGTATTTCTGCATTCCGGAAAGCCCGGGCAGGCCAGGAACCGCCCGTGCGGTCCGTATTTGATCACCATATTGCGCCCGCATTCTTCGCAGATGACATCTGTCACTTCATCTTCTATTTTCACATGTTCCAGCTCTTGCTCTGCCACTTTGACCGCTTCATCCAGATCCGGATAGAAATTGCGGATCACTTCTTTCCACTCTACTTTTCCTTCCGCCACTTTGTCCAGAAGGCCTTCCATATTCGCGGTAAAGTTGACGTCCACGATGCTCGGGAAAGACTGTTTCATGATATTGTTTACCACTTCGCCGATCTCTGTCATATAGAGATTTTTGGACTCTTTAGTGATATATCTTCTGGCAATGATCGTAGAGATCGTAGGCGCATAAGTACTTGGACGGCCGATCCCCAATTCTTCCAACGTTTTTACCAAGGACGCCTCTGTATAATGTGCCGGCGGCTGCGTAAAATGCTGGCTGGAATCAAAGTGATCCTTGGTCAGGACATCTCCTTTTTCCAACCCCTTTGCCAGTACATTGTTTTCTTCTTTTTCTTCATCTGCCTCCGTGTAGACAGTCCGAAATCCCTCAAAGGCTACTCTGGAAGCCGCTACCGTAAACAGATAGTCGCCGGCCGAAATTCGCACAGAAGTCGTCTCATATTTCGCCGGTCTCATTCTGCTGGCTGTAAAACGTTTCCAGATCAGCTGATACAGCCGGAACTGATCCCGCGTCAGGGAATCTTTCAAGGCTGCCGGCGTTCTCGTAATATCCGTCGGGCGGATCGCCTCATGGGCATCCTGTATTTTTTTATCGGAGGCTTTCGTTTTTTCCCCCTCCATCACATACTCTTTTCCGTAAATGGAAGCGATATATTCTTTTGCATACGCATCTGCCTCTTCCGAAATACGCGTGGAATCTGTACGCAGATATGTGATCACGCCGACCGTTCCGCTTCCCTTGACATCAATGCCTTCATAGAGCTGCTGGGCGATCCGCATCGTTTTCTGTGTACTGAAATTCAGTGCTTTGGAAGCTTCCTGCTGCAGCGTACTGGTGGTAAAAGGAAGCGGTGCTTTTTTGCTGCGCTCTCCCTTTTTCACATCCGTCACACGATACTCGGCATGTTCGATCTGTGCTAAGATCTGATCCAGCTCCTCTTTGGAATGGATGGTTATTTTTTTACCGGAAGTTCCGTAAAATTTTGCAGTCAGAGGACGTTTTTCTCCTTTTACTTTGAAAATGCCGTCCAAGGACCAGTATTCTTCCGGAATAAATGCATTGATCTCTTCTTCTTTATCTGCAATGATCCGCAGCGCCACTGACTGCACACGTCCTGCACTCAATCCCCGTTTTACCTTTGCCCAGAGCAGGGGACTGATCCGGTATCCTACGACACGGTCCAAAATACGTCTTGCCTGCTGCGCATCCACCAGATCCATGTCTATCTCCCGCGCCTGTTTCAGAGAATCCTTCACGGCTTTCTTGGTAATCTCATTAAAACTGATCCTGCGCATTTTTTTGTCGTCCAGCTTCAGAGCCACCGACAAATGCCAGGAAATAGCTTCTCCCTCTCGGTCAGGGTCGGTTGCAAGATAGACCTTGTCTGCTTTTTTGGCCTCTTTTCTGAGATTGGCCAAAATTTCCCCCTTCCCTCTTATCGTGATATATTTCGGTTCGTAATCATTTTCAACGTCGATTCCGAGCTGACTTTTCGGCAGATCCCTTACATGTCCGTTAGATGCCGTTACCGTATAATTACTCCCCAAAAATTTTTTAATTGTTTTTACCTTTGCAGGAGACTCCACAATCACCAAATAATGTGCCATATAAACCCCTCTGTTTCTGTCCGGGAACATTTTGTTCGGGAACACTTGCTTCTACTTTTTTACATAATGATGTTTCGCGATTTCTTTTATCAGTCCTTTCAATTCCAGACTTACCAAAACCACCGTCAGTTCTGGAACAGAAAGCTTCGTTATGCCCGCCAATTCTTCAAGGCTCTTAGGGGCAAAACCGAGTCGATTGTACACTAAACTTTCGGCATTTTCAAGCATTATTTCTTTTTTGTGTTCTTTTTTTGTGTTATTTTTTCTAAAAATGCATAAATTTTCGCAAAGTTCTTCTGTTCCCAACAGGATTCCGGCCCCTTGAAAAATCAGCCGATTGCATCCTTTACTGAGGGGACTGTCCAGATTCCCCGGAAGTGCAAACACATCTTTCCCCTGTTCCAATGCAAGGTCTGCCGTGATCAGGGATCCGCTCTTTTCTTCTGCTTCCATCACCAGCACAACATCCGATAAACCACTTATGATCCGGTTGCGGCAGGGGAAATAATAGGCCAATGGGCGGGTTCCGGGCGGCTGTTCGCTCAAAATTCCTCCGTCACGCTCCAGAATATCCATATACAGCCCGATATGTTCTCTCGGGTAACAGATATCCACTCCTCCCGCCAATACCGCAAATGTCTTCCCACCGGCCTGCAGCGCCCCTCTGTGAGCATACCCGTCGATTCCTCTCGCCAGCCCGCTGATCACATCCATTCCCGCCTCTGCAAGGCATTCCGCAAAAGAGATCGCCTGTCTTTCTCCGTAATACGTATTTTTTCTGGCACCTACAATGGCAGCCGCTTTTTCTGCAGATGGCAGATTTCCTTTGACATACAGCGCATAGGGCGGATCTGCTATATGCTTTAATCTTTCCGGATACGCTTCGGAAGTATACGGAACAAAACGGATTTTTTGTTTTTCCAACAGATCCCAGCGTTTTCCCGGATCCCAGATCCTTTTACTCTCTGAAATGGCTTTTTTCTCTGTTTCTGTCAGACAAGTCCAGCAATCCCACACTTTTTCTTCTATATTATATAATTCTTCTGCGGATAATACCTGCTCCCGGATTTTTCTTTTCTTTTTCGCACTTAGAGACGGAAGCGCCGCAAACCAATATTCAAATTGCCCTTTCTGTTTTTCCATCGTCACTCTCCGTCCAGCATCCGGTATCCCAGCGCCTCTGCCAAATGCTCCGGACAGATCTGCTCCGATCCGGCCAGGTCCGCAATGGTTCTTGCCACCTTCAACACTTTGTGATAGGTCCTGGCTGTCAGATGCCATTTCTCATATGCTTTCTGCATAATAGTTTCCCCCGCCTTATCTAACACACAAAAACGTTCTACTTCCGCCGCCGACAATCTGCCGTTTAGTTTAGCCCTATTGTCACGGTACCGCTGTCTTTGGATTTCCCGAACCCGGCAGACTCTCTTTCTGATTTCCGCCGAGCTTTCATTTTTTATCGTTTCCTTTTGCCGCAGCTGTTCATATTCGATCCGGGGCGCTTCCACGCAAAGATCGATCCGGTTCAGGAGCGGGCGGCTGACTCTTCCTTGATACCGCCGGATATCCGACTCCGTGCATTTACATCGGCCCGGATCTGTCAGACAGTATCCGCACGGGCACGGGTTCATCGCGGAAACCAGCAAAAAGTCTGCCGGAAAATCATAGCTTCCTTTGGATCGTACCATGTGGATTTTCTGATCCTCCAAAGGCTCCCGCAGCACATCCAGCACCGCAGGTGAAAACTCCGCTAATTCGTCCAACATCATAATTCCGAAAAGGCTCTTGCTGCACTCACCCGGGAGGGGGTAAAGTCCTCCTCCGATCAACGCTGCTTTCGTGGCAGTGTGGTGCACCTGCCGGAACGGTCTTTTCCGGATCAAAGGTCTTTCCTGGTCCAGCATTCCTAACACACTGTACACTTTGGAGATTTCAATGCTTTCTTCCAAAGTCAGTGGTGGCAGGATCGTCGCGATCCTTTTGGCGACCATAGTCTTCCCGGCGCCCGGACTCCCTACCATCAACAGATTGTGCTGCCCGGCCACTGCAATTTCCGCCGCCCGTTTCAAAACTTCCTGCCCGATCACATCCCGAAAATCCAACTTTTCTTCTTGCTCTGCCTCTCCTTGTCCCCTTCTTGTTTTTCTTCCTGTTTCTGCGTCTTCCGCTTTGTTTCTCATTCTTTCCCTGCGTTCAAATTCCACAGGATCCTTTGCATACTCCAACACTTCTGTCAAATTTTCCACTCCCAGGACACGGATTCCTTGGACCACGCTGCCTTCCCTCCGGTTTCCCCGGGGCACGATGCAGACGCGATATCCCAACTCTTTCGCCCGGATCACGCAGAGCAGAACTCCTGGTACGCCCAGCACTTCTCCGTTCAGCCCCAGTTCTCCCAGCAGCAAGGCATCTTGGAATGCTGCCGCCGGAATTTCTCCATAAGCTGCCAGCATCGCCACCGCAATGGGCAAATCAAAGGATGAACCGCGTTTTCGCACTGCTGCCGGAGACAAATTTACGACTATTTTTTTCGGCGGCAGAAAAATCCCTGCGTTCCGGATCGCTGTCCGCACCCGCTCTCCTGCCTCTTTGACCTCCGATGACAAATAGCCCACCATATGAAACATAGGCAGCCCTTTGTTGACGTCTGCTTCTACACGGATCATTTCCGCGCGCATTCCGTCCAAGGCTGCTGAATACACCGTACTGTACAAGTACGCCTCCTTTCTTTCAAAATGAACAGTCCCTGTTCAAATTTTTAAGCTGTTTTTCATTTTTCCTTTTTACTGTCTTGAAATTTAGCCGAACCGGCCGGATGTCTGCCACATCTGCGGCATAAGAAAATTGTTTAGAAAACAGAAAATCCGAGTACCGGAAACGCCAAAAAGACGCCTCCGGATCTCTTAAAATTTCTTCTTAAAATATAGCATCACAAAATCGGGAATGCAAGTTTTTCACAAATATTTTTCGGAATCATTGTTCTGATTGTTATTCCAATCATAATCCCCATCATCCTCTTCATCCGAATCATCGTCCCAGTCATAATACCAGTCATCATCGTCTGAATCATCATACCAGTCACTGTCCCAGTCATCATCGTATCCATCTTCCCAGTACTGCAGGTCGTCTTCCCAGTCATCGCTGCCGCCGAAGATCTCGCTTCCGTATAACTCCCAAAAATTCTTCAGCATGTCTGCGGATATCTCAATTCCTGCATATTCTACGCTTTCAAACTCTGCAGAATCTTTGGATTCCACTTCAAATTTTAATTTCAGATCCTCGGATACGATCTCCGCCTCGACTTCGTCTCCGTCCACATCCCACTTCACATTATCTTTATCCACCGTGGAAAGAAGGTCGTCTGCCGTAACCCCCATGTAGATCGTACACTCTTTTGCCAGTTTGATTTTTTCCGCATCTGTAAGTCCGAAAACGCCGCACTTTATCAAAGCAAAAACGACCAAAGCAACCGCCACTGCAACGCCTGCGATGATCCCTGCCGTCCGCTTGCCTTTTCCTTTTTGGGGCACGTTTTCTCCCTGCGTTTCTCCCTGCATTTCTCCGGCCGGATCCTGCTCTGCTCCTGTCCTGTATTCTTCCGCTTCTCTCTCGATCTTCTCCCCGCAGTTCGTACAGAATTTTTCTTCTCCGCTTATCGGACTTCCGCATTTGCTACAAAACTTTTCCATCTCTCTTCTCCTTTGTATCCGCCTTTTTTCTATTTAATCTATTATAATTGATAACGCGCTCGTTCTCAAGCAAATCTCACACTGGAAAAGCACGAAATTTGTGGTCTGCTCATAAAGTATAGTAATTACGCTAAGAGGTGCTTTTCTTGAATTCTTTTCTCCCACCGCTCACCGCTGCAGAAGAAAGATACTATTTGCAAAAATATACGGAGGGCGACCTTGAAGCGAAACATATCCTGATCGAACGAAATCTTCGTCTTGTAGCTCATGTCATTAAAAAATACCAGAACTTGAATGAAGATCCGGAAGATCTGATTTCTATCGGCACCATCGGACTGATCAAAGCCGTCACCACTTTCAATCCTCACCGCAACAACCGGCTGGCCGCTTACGCCAGCAAATGTATCCACAATGAAATCCTGATGATGCTGCGGAACAAAAAGAAAACTGCCCGGGATGTTTCTCTGTATCAGTCCATCGGAACAGATCGGGAGGGGAACGAAATCTGTCTGTATGATATCATGGAAGCCGATGAAGAGGATGTACACGAAAAACTCATCCTAAAAGAAAATATCCAAAAGCTTTATGAAAAATTGGAATCTTCTCTTTCACGGCGGGAACGTATGGTACTGAAAATGCGTTACGGTCTGTACGGAGAAGAAGAATACACACAGCGGGAGATTTCCAGATTGCTCGGGATCTCCCGCTCCTATGTCTCACGGATCGAAAAAGGCGCAATAGAAAAGCTCAGAAAATATTTCTGAGCTTTTGGCTTTTAAATCTTTGGTTCGTAAATCTATATTTGTAATTTATTCCTGTCTTCTCAGGATATCGCAAACCGCAACATCCGCATTTCCCTGCGCTGTTTCCAATCCAATATACAACACTTGTTTGGGATGGGGTGCACTTTCCTGCTCCTCTCCCTCTTCATTTACGATACGGGTAACGCGGACCGGAAGATTGCGGCCATCCGGTTTCATGATCTCAATCTCTTCCCCCACCGTAAATTTATTTCTCTGTTCGATCCGGCACATCCCGTCTTTCAGTTCTCCGACGATTCCCAGATACGTATATTCTTTTATATACGTATTGCTGTCATAAATCTGCGCCTGTTCATCCGGCTTTCCAAAAAAGAATCCCGTCGTAAACTGCCGGTAAGTGCAGTTTGAGATCTGGTCTAAATACCAGGGCATGTTTTCCCGGTATTTTTCCGGATCCTTCAGATAATCATCGATGGCTTTCCGGTAAGTCCGTGCCACCGTTGCCACATAAAGCGCTGTTTTCATCCTGCCTTCGATCTTGAAGCTGTCGATCCCTGCCGCGATCAGTTCCGGAATATATTCGATCATACAAAGATCTTTGGAGTTGAAAATATAGGTTCCCCTCTCATTTTCATAAACCGGAAGATATTCTCCCGGCCGTGACTCTTCCATAACCGCATATTTCCAACGGCAAGGATGGGTACAGGCTCCCTGGTTAGCGTCACGCCCCGTGAAATAATTGCTGAGCAGGCATCTTCCGGAATAGGAGATACACATCGCACCGTGTACAAAAGTCTCGATCTCCAGTTCATCCGGAATATGCTCCCGGATCTGACGAAGCTCTTCCATGGACAACTCTCTGGCAGAAACCACTCGTTTTGCTCCCAGCTGATGCCAGAAACGGTACGTTTCATAATTGGTATTGTTGGCCTGTGTACTGATATGTCGCTCAATTTCCGGACAGACCTCTTTCGCGATCATAAACACACCCGGGTCCGCAATGATCAATGCATCCGGACGGATCTCTTTCAACTCCTGAAAATATGCCCGGATTCCCTCCAGATCCCGGTCATGAGCCAGGATATTTGCCGTCACATACACTTTTACACCATGTTCGTGGGCAAAACGGATTCCCTCTTCCATATCCTGCATGGAAAAATTTTTTGCTTTCGCGCGAAGGCCAAAGGCTTCCCCGCCGATATAAACGGCATCTGCGCCAAAAATCACAGCCGTTTTCAAAACTTCCAGACTGCTGGCCGGTACCAGCAGTTCCGGTTTTCTGCTCTTTGATCCCGTCATTTTCTTCTCCTTCCCGCTACTTTTTTACACTGACTGCCACACCGTCTCCCAGAGGGATGATCGTCGTCAAAATATGCGGATCGTGTTTCAGATTGTAAAGGAATTCCCGCATCCGCGCATGGATCGTCCGATTGCGCCGCTCCACCGCAAATCTGGACTCAATGACATCCCCGTCCTGCAGCACATTATCCGTCACCAGGACTCCGTCTTTCTCCAGCAGCCGTATGGTTTCTTCCAGATAAAAAACGTACTGACCTTTTGCCGCATCCATAAAAATAAAATCGTAGGGGCCGTCCAGCTGTTTCAGGATCTCCAAAGCGTCTCCTTCCAGAAGCTCGATCTGCGCGTCCTTTCCTGCCCGTTTAAAATTTTGGCAGGCAATGGGGATTCTTTTTTCATATTTTTCTATCGTCGTGATCTTGCAATCTTTTGAAACAGATTCACTCATCAATAACGCAGAGAAACCTACGGCAGTTCCGATTTCCAGAATGCGCATAGGTTTTTTCACTGCAAGGAGCACTTTCAGGAAGCTCTGCATTTCCTTGCGGATGATCGGTACCTGATCACGCAGGGCTTCCGCTTCTATCGTCTCCAATATTTCACTGTTTTCTGTTTCCAAAGAATGCAGGAATGTGACGATCCTTTCGTCTACTATCATCTTTTACCATTCCACATCCATGATGATCGGGATGACCATCGGTTTTCTCTTTGTCTTCTTCCAGATAAAATCACTGACTGTATCACGGACGGACACTTTGATCCGGTTCCAGTCTACGTGTTTACCCTGCAGGCATTTATCCAGCGCTTCCTCTACGACCTGCCGTGCCTCGTCCATCAACTCCTCGGATTCTCTCACATATACAAATCCTCTGGAAACGATGTCCGGGCCTGCCAGCAGTCGGTTGGTGCCGCGTTCCAGGGTCAATACCACGATCATGATACCGTCTTCCGCCAGATGCTGTCTGTCCCGAAGCACGATATTTCCCACATCGCCGACTCCCAATCCGTCTACCAGGATCGCTCCTGTGTGCACTTTATCTACCACTTTTGCCTCGTCCTGGCTGATCTCCATCACATCTCCGGACTGCATGATAAATATATTTTCTTTCGGGATTCCGAGATCCTTAGCAATCTGTGCATTTGCTTTCAGATGACGATACTCTCCATGTACAGGGATCGCATATTTCGGTTTTACCAAAGAATAGATCAGCTTTAATTCTTCCTGGCACGCATGTCCGGATACATGGGCATCCTGGAAGATCACGTTTGCTCCCTTTGCAGACAGCTCATTGATCACCTTTGAAACTGCTTTTTCATTTCCCGGGATCGGATTGGAGCTGAAGATAACCGTATCATTCGGCATGATCGTGATCTTGCGGTGTACATCCGCCGCCATCCTGGATAACGCTGCCATGGATTCTCCCTGGCTTCCTGTCGTGATCAGGACTGTTTTCTCCGGTGGATAGTTTTTCAGCTCGTCGATCTCAATCAACGTCTTATCGTGCACATCCAGATAGCCCAATTCTGAAGCTGTCTGAATGATGTTTACCATACTTCTTCCTTCCACAACCACCTTACGCCCGTATTTGTAAGCAGAATTGATAATCTGCTGTACACGGTCTACATTGGATGCAAAGGTTGCGATAATGATCCTGGTATTCTGATGCTCCGCAAAAATGTGGTCAAAGGTGATACCCACCGTCTTTTCTGACTGGGTAAAGCCTTTCCGCTCTGCATTCGTACTGTCGGACATCAACGCCAACACGCCTTTTTTACCGATCTCCGCAAAACGCTGCAAGTCAATGGCATCGCCGAACACCGGTGTATAATCCACCTTAAAGTCGCCGGTATGCACTACGATCCCTGCCGGAGAATAGATCGCCAGCGCAGACGCATCCTGAATGCTGTGGTTTGTCTTGATAAACTCGATCCGGAATTTGCCGAGATTGATCGACTGTCCGTGTTTTACCACTTTTCGTTTCGTACCGCGGAGCAGATTATGCTCTTTCAATTTGTTTTCAATAATTCCAAGCGTCAGCTTCGTCGAATAGATCGGAACATTGATCTCTTTCAGAATATATGGCAGTGCACCGATATGATCCTCATGTCCGTGGGTGATCACAAACCCTTTGACCTTATCGATATTTTCCTTTAGATAAGTAACATCCGGAATCACCAGGTCGATTCCCAACATATCATCTTCAGGAAAAGCCAGCCCGCAGTCTACCACAATAATACTGTCCTCATATTCAAAGGCAGTAATATTCATTCCGATCTGTTCCAGACCACCGAGCGGAATTATCTTTAACTTTCCCTTATTCACTTTTTTCAAAAATTACACCTCCATGTTAAGTATCTTTTTACTTTGTCCGTTCTCCTTTTTTATCCGTACTCAGACGGGTACATTCTTTACACTGACCGTAAAATTTCAGTTCGTGATCCAGCACCCGAAACCCGGTGTCTTCTTCGATCTGCTTCTCCAGCGTATCCAACAAATCTTTTCGGAAAGAAAGCACCTTTCCGCAGGTCCTGCATATCAGATGATGATGGTGATGTATATCTCCGTTCGGCATATAGCGGATCTCGTACCTCACACATCCATCGTCCAGAATAATGCGGTCGAGTAATTGAATCTCACTCAAAAGCTGTACAGTCCGATACACTGTAGCCAGCCCGATCTCAGGATGATCTGCCCTGACGATCTCATAGACATCCTCTGCTGAGAGGTGTTTGTCTTTATGTTCAGCGAAAGCTTCTACTACGATCATTCTCTGCTGCGTCACTTTCAGCCCTTTTTCCTTCAGTCTTTCTTTGAGCAGCCCCTGAAGCTTTTCCCCGGTTTTTTCCATTTATTTTACCCCTTCAGACATAAGGGCAGCAAAACGGCTTCCCCACATCCGCTTACTTTCTAAATTTACAGTTCGATATCCACGTCTTCCAGCAATTCTTCAAACAATTTAGAAACTGCTGCCAGCTCCGTCTCATCTTCTACAATTTCATAAATACCTTCTGATGCTTCAGAGGTTCCTTCCTCTCTCAGGATCAGACATTCCGCATCGTCCTCTTCCGAGTCTGTTACCAATATGTAGGTTTCCGCTCCGAGCTTCGTCTGCTCCAAGACAAAGAATTCTACCGTTTCACCGGTATCTTCCATAACAAAACGTATCTTTTCCATTCTATTCCTTTCAAAGCGATCCTTGTTGTTCTGAAAGAAAACGGACAGAATCCAGATAGCCCTGCAAAATAAAGACCGCAGCGATCGTATCCGTATACTGCTTTCTGTTTTCACGCCTTACCCCTGTTTCCATCAGGGTTCTTTCCGCCTCTACAGTCGTCAGGCGCTCATCCCAGAAAACAACCTCCAGACCGGTCCTGCGCTTCAACATTTCCGCAAATTCCATCGTTTTCTCCGCACGGATCCCCAAATCATTATTCATATGCTTCGGCAGCCCCAACACCAGCTTTTCCACCTGATATTCTTCGATCAGCGCCTCTATGCGTGCACAGGTTTTCCGAAGCTTATTTTCTTCTTTGCGGGTGATCGTCTCTACCCCCTGGGCTGTGATCCCCAGTGGATCGCTGACCGCAACGCCCACTGTCTTTGAGCCATAATCCAATCCAAGTACTCTCATAGGATATTATTCCCAGTCATGGTGTGCGATATACGCTTTCAGCATCTCTTCCACCAATTCGTCTCTTTCCACTTTCATAACCAAGCTTCTTGCCCCATTATAACTTGTGATGTAAGTAGGGTCACCCGACATAATATAACCGACGATCTGATTGACCGGGTTGTACCCTTTTTCTTTTAATGCTTTATATACAATTTCCAGAATATCCTTTGCCTGAATCTGCGGTCCCGGTTCTACCTGGAAAAATTGTGTATTCTGTAAATCTGCCATTTCTACCTCCCTGGCTTTGAACACATTACCATACGCTAATTTTAATATAAATATCCTCAGAATTCAATCTATAATTTGAGAAAGGCTTTCAATCTCTGTCATCACAATTTTATTTTGAAGATTTTCTTCCCCCTCCAGCGCAATTTTTAAATATTCCCGGGTATGTCCAATCCAATAAGACTCTCCTTTTTCTTCCGACCGTTTTTCCACCAATACTTCTACCTTTTTTCCCCGGTACCAGGATTCAAACGTTCTTTGGTGTCTTTTGCTGATCTCGATCAACTGCTCACTTCGGAGCGTTTTTACCTGCTCCGGAACCTGGTCCGGCATCTTTGCCGCCAACGTCCCTTCCCGTTTGGAATATTTAAATACGTGGGTCTCGTAAAAATCTACTTTTTCTATAAATTTTTTTGTCGTTTCAAACTCTTGCTCCGTCTCTCCCGGGAACCCTACGATCACATCCGTGGTCAAAGCAGGATGTTCAAAATATTTACGCAGGATCTGACACTTCTCATAATATTCTTCACTGGTGTATTTTCGGTTCATACGTGCCAGTGTCGCATCACAGCCGCTCTGCATGGACAGATGGAAATGCGGACAGATCTTGTCCAACGATGCCAATGTCTGTGCAAATTCATCCGTGATGATCCTCGGCTCCAGCGATCCCAGCCGGATCCGTTTCAATCCTTCGATCTCATGTACCTGACAGATCAGATTCAGCAAAGACGTCTTTTCTTCCATTTCCATACCGTAAGAAGAGAGATGGATTCCCGTCAGCACCACCTCCTGATAGCCCAATCCTACCAGTCCCCGGATCTCTTCTGCCACATCTTCCGCTTTTCGGCTGCGGATCCTTCCCCTTACATAAGGGATAATACAATAAGAACAGAACTGATTACACCCATCCTGCACTTTGATATATGCCCTGGTATGTTCTCCGGTTTTGGACAAGTGCAGATTTTCGTACTCTCTCACATGATTGATATCCAGCAGCTCTCCCGCTTCTGATTTTCCGTTCTCATATTCCTCCAAAAGCCGGATCAGATCCTGTTTCTGATTGTTTCCGATCACAATGTCGATATCCGGATCCAGCTCTTTTCCGCTTTCCCCGGTCTGCACATAACACCCGGCCGCCACTATGACCGCCTCCGGATTCATCTTTCTCGCCCGGTGGATCATCTGTCTTGATTTTCGGTCTGCCATATTTGTCACCGTGCAGGTGTTGATAATATAAATATCTGCCCCCTCCTGAAAGGGTACGATCTCATATCCGTTATTTTCCAGAAGCTCCTGCATCGCTTCCGTTTCATACGCATTTACTTTGCATCCTAAATTGTGCAGTGCCGCTTTTTTCATACGCTTCTCCAGATTCCTGTTATTTCCCTTATTTTCTTGACTTTTTAAATCGAATCACTTAGAATAGCCATGAAGTTGATAACTTACCAAAAAGATCTTTCAAATCTTTTTGTCATATGCTTAACAATAAATAAGGGAGGATGTTTTTTATGAAAACAATCAAAATTTCTTTGAATTCTATCGATAAAGTAAAGTCTTTTGTCAATACAATCACAAAATATGATTACGATTTTGACCTCGTATCCGGAAGATATGTGATCGACGCAAAATCTATCATGGGAATTTTCAGTTTGGATCTTTCCCGTCCGATCGACCTGACGATCCATACAGATAACGACGTGGAAAGTGTACTGGAAGATCTGAAACCTTACATGGTCTAAGCTCGAACTTTGACTCGTCGCCGTTCCATCACCGGAAACGCCTGACATCACATTCAATCAAAGGCTGCTGAAAAAGCAGCCTTTTTATATTACTTGCCATCTACTCCGCAATAACCGTCTCCGCCGTTGAAATGGCCGTTTCTAAAAGTTCTTCTGTCTTTTCGGACAAATTCTCCTCTGATTTTTGGATCCGTTTCAGATCCGGTTTTGTGACCGGATGTTTTGCCACAAAAATCGTACAGCAGTCTTCATATGGCAGGATGGAAGTCTCGTAAGTATCGATCTCTTCCGAAATTTTTACAATGTCCCTCTTATCAAATCCGATCAACGGACGATATACCGGCATCGTGCACACTTCATTGGTAACTGCCAGGCTTTGCATCGTTTGGCTGGCCACCTGTCCGATACTCTCTCCTGTAACCAGACCAAGGCATTCATTTTCCTTCGCAAAATGCTCTGCGATCTTCATCATATATCTGCGCATGATGATCGTCAGCTCATCATGCGGGCACTGATCGTAAATATAAAGCTGAATATCCGTAAAGTTTACGATATGAAGCTTTACCGGACCGGAATATCTGGAGATCAGACGCGCCAGATCCACCACTTTTTCTTTGGCTCTTTCGCTGGTATACGGAGGTGCATGGAAATAAACTGCTTCGATTTCCACCCCTCGCTTGGATACCATATATCCGGCCACCGGGCTGTCGATCCCTCCTGACAGCAAAAGCATCGCTTTCCCGTTGGTCCCTACCGGCATTCCTCCCGGTCCCGGGATCACCGTGGAATATACATAAATATTTTCCCGGATCTCCACATTCAACTGGATGTCCGGATGGTGCACATCCACACGGATCTCCGGAAACGCATCCAGGATTGCTTCCCCGAGATCACAGTTGATTTCCATGGATGTCAGCGGATAATTTTTTCTGCTCCGCCGCGCTTCCACTTTAAACGTTTTGTGCTTATCCGGATATACTTCATCCATATATGCAACGATCTCTTTTTTCAGCTGATCGAACCCCTCGTCCTTCAGACGGCGTACCGGGCAAATTCCCACGATCCCAAACACTCTTTGCAGAGCCTCCACTGCTCCGTCAAAGTCATAGTCTCCTTCACAGTCCACATAGATCCTTCCCTGTTTCTTGTGGACATTGAAGTCTCCTTCTGTTTTCTCCAGCGCAAACCGGATCTGACGCACCAGTGCATCTTCAAACAGATATCTGTTTTTCCCTTTCAGTCCGATCTCTCCGTATTTGATCAAAAACGAATGAAATTCCATTGTATTTTCTCCATCCTCAACGTCTTGTATATCGCCTCAGCATCGGTACGATATTATATAATGTTTCCAAAGTATAGTCAATCTCTTCTTCTGTCGTAAACTCCGACATACTGAAACGGATCGTGGTATCCAGATATTCTCTCGGCACTCCGATTCCTTTCAGCACCCCGCTGACAGACGGGTGATTGGATGCACAGGCTGAACCGGAAGAGACATAAATGCCCTGATCCTCCAGTGCATGCAGCAAAACTTCGCTCCGTACCCCGCCGACCCCCACGCTGATGATATGCGGGGCACTGCTTTCATCCGTCAACCCGTGGACTCTGCAGTTTTCCAGTTCTCTGATTCCTTCCAAAAACCTCTTTTTCAAGCTTCTCATATGTGCTGTTTTTTGATCCAGATCCTGATAGATCAGCTCTGCTGCCAACCCCAGTCCCGCAATACCCGGCACATTTTCGGTACCGGAGCGCATATTTTTCTGCTGACCGCCTCCAAAAAGGATGGGCTGGATCTTTACGCCCTCCCTCACATACAAAAATCCGATGCCTTTCGGCCCGTGGATCTTATGGCCGCTGACGGAAAGCATATCGATCCCCATCCGTTTCGGATAGATATGATATTTCCCGAACCCCTGCACCGCATCCGAGTGGAACAAAATATTGCGGTTATAAGCTTTTACGATATTAACTGCTTCCTGTATCGGCTGGACAGAGCCCACTTCATTGTTCACATACATGATCGATACCAGGATCGTATCCGGACACAACGCCTTGCGCAGCTCTTCCAATCGGACCAGTCCGTTGGAATCCACCGGCAGATAAGTGATCCGGAAGCCCTCCTCCTCCAGATACTGCATCGTATTTAAGATAGCAGGATGCTCGATCACGGTTGTGATCAGATGGCGTCCTCTGCGCTGATTGGCCCTTGCCGCTCCGATCAGCGCAAGGTTATCACATTCCGTTCCGCCGGAAGTAAAGATAAGCTCCTTGCCGTTGATACGCAGCACCTTTGCCAGCCTTTCTTTCGCTTCTTTTATATAATGTTCTGCTTCCACACCCTTTCGGTGCATGGAAGAAGGATTTCCGTAATCCGTGCACATAACCCGGCGCACCAGATCGCCGACCTCTTCATAGCATCTGGTCGTTGCCGAATTATCCAGATAAACTTCCATAACCGCCGTTCCTTTCTGTCGTCGCTTCTATTATTCTATTTTATGTGGTCATCTTTCCAAATGATACACCAGAATAGAAAGCACCGCAAGTCCAGCCGTCTCCGTCCTGAGGATCCGTCGTCCCAGCGTTACTATTTTTCCGTTCTGTTCTTTCAAAGCCTCTACTTCTTCCCGGTCAAATCCGCCTTCCGGTCCGATCCAGACAGCCACCGATTGGCCGGGCTTAATCTCTGAAATGATTTTTCGGGTTTCCTCCATATTTTCCGCCCCTTCATAGGGTACCAGCAATACATCTGCCTGCCGTGCGTATACAAGCGCCTCCCGGAAGCTCATCGGCTTTGTCACCTGCGGGATCACGCCGCGCTTCGACTGTTTTGCAGCGCTCTGTGCAATGCCGTTCCACCGTTCCTGCTTCTTTCCGGCTTTTTTTGCATCGACTTTTGCCACAGAACGTTTCATGTCCACCGGAATGATCTCCGCGGCCCCCAGCTCTATGGCCTTTTGTATGATCAATTCCAGCTTATCTCCTTTTGGAAGTCCCTGGAACAAAAAAATCCGGGATGGCAGTTCTGCCTCTGACTGCTGCCTGTACAAAATTTCCGCCACCACTGCTTCTTCGTTGATTTCCCGGATCTGGCAATAATATTCACTTCCCTGTCCGTCTCCGATCTCCAGTTCCTCCCCCGGCTGCATTCGCAGGACATTTCGGATATGTCGGACATCTGTGCCGACGATCTGGATTTCGGTTTCTGTAATCTGTCCTTTGTCCACAAAAAAATGATGCATCTCTGTCTCCTGATTTTTCTTTTGCTTCTATAATTTCATCTCTGTTTCATGCTGTATTTCGTTTCTGCGTTTCAATATTTACATTTCAATATCTACGCTTCGGTTTTCTGTGCTGTGATACTGACCCACTCGCCCTGATGTGTGATCTCCAGGATCTTCAGTCCGGCGGCTTCTACAGCTTCTGCCACCACCTGCTCTTTATCATCAATAATACCGCTGGTAATATATACTGCGCCCGGCTTCATATGCTTGATTACCACCGGTGTCAGCGGGATCAGGACATCTGCCAGGATATTGGCCAAAACGACATCATATTGTCCAAAGCCAACCTTTTCCCGGAGATCAGGATCATCGATGATGTTACCTAAAACCATATCGTATTGTTCCGGCCGGATTCCGTTTCTTTCCATATTTTCCCGCACTGCTTCTGTTGCGCAGGGATCCAGATCCGTCCCTAGGAAATGGTCTGCTCCGAATTTTACCGCCAGCATTCCTAAAATTCCGCTGCCTGTCCCCACATCCAGCACCTCGTCACCCGGACGTACATGTTTACGCAGCTGGCGGATACAAAGCTGGGTCGTCTCATGCATACCGGTTCCGAAAGCCGTACCCGGATCGATACGGATGACCATGCTTTCTCTGCCCGCCTCCGGCACTTGTTCCCAGGACGGCACGATCAAAATGTCATCCACATAAAACTGATGGAAATACTGTTTCCAGTTATTGACCCAATCGATATCTTCTGTCTGGGATTCCTCAATCGTACATTCTCCCAAGTCCATAAACTCCTGCATCTCTTCTAATGCTTCCCGGACCTGCTCCAGCACCTGTTCCTTGTCGTCCTCTTCCTCCAGATAAAAACTCAGATAAGCCACCCCGTCATCCACTTTTGACGGTGGCAGAATGTCTACGAACATCTGCTCCTTTTCCTGTTCCGTCAAAGGGACATTATCCTCGATCTCCACACCCCGGATCCCCAGGTCCGCCAAAATACTGCTGACCACATCCTCTGCTTCTGTTCTCGTTTTTAAACGAAATCTATTCCATTTCATCTCATTCTTTCCTTCCGTTTGCTTAATTTTGACCTGCTTGCCTGTTATTGGTCTCCGTCCTTTTTCGTATAAAAGGCTCTGATCTGCTCCCCGTCTTCCTGAAGCCGGATATTGCGGATGCTCTGTATATACTGCTTAAACTGCGAATACCCGTAATCTCTTACCTTAAAATCCCGGAACTCACTGTGCAGGCGATTTCCCAGTGTACCAAGGGGCAATCCTTTCTTTCCGGTACCGCTCACCTGGCTGAGCACAAAATCTTCCACCACTTCCTTTGGGTTTTCATCTTCATTCACCGTAACCGAAACGATAGTTCCCTGCTGAATCAGTTTCAGCTTCGGAAACGTTTCCAAAAATCTGGACAGCAGGCTGTAGCCGTAGCGTCTCACATCAAAATCAGGATAAAGCTTGACCAGACGGTTTCCCACTTCCGAAAGTCGCGTTTCTTTATCGTTGTTCTGATTTTCTGTAATGATCTTGATCACATCCGCTTCGATCTGCTCTTTGCTGACGATTCCGCTGGTCCGCACCTTTTCCTCCTGCTTCACCGCCAAAACCACGTCTGTCGTTCCCGACGTTTCTTTCTGTTCTTCCAGAGAGTTATCCTCCAACAACAATTCCAGGGTCGTGAAAATGTCACAGGCTTTCCGGAAAGGCACCGGTGTTTTATCCTCTCCCATACCAACTACGGTTTTCCCGCTTTCCCGAAGCCGGCTGGCAAGTTTCGTAAAATCGCTGTCACTGGACACCAGGCAGAACCCCTCCACCTGGCTGGTATAAAGAATATCCATGGCATCGATGATCATCGCCGAATCCGTCGCATTTTTTCCCTGTGTATAACTATACTGCTGGATCGGAGTAATGGAATTCTGCAGCAGGACTTCTTTCCAGCTGGCATTGTGTGTGCTCGTCCAATCCCCGTAAATTCGTTTATATGTTACATTTCCGTACTTGGATAATTCATCCAAGATCGGTTTGATATATTTTGCGGACACATTGTCCGCATCGATCAACAATGCATATCTGTCTTCCATTTGTCTATTCCCCTTCTATTTTCACGATCTGTACCGGGATCGGCGGATGGTTGGATCGATTCCGGTACAGGCTCTCGATCACCAGGTACCGCTTCGAGTCCAACTCTTTCAGGAAATCCAAAATCGCATCTTTTTCTTCGAATCCCGTATCGCCTCCGCTGTAAATACAAAGACTCATAAGGCCGCCCTTCCGAAGAAGCTTCAAACCAGCTTTGATGGCTGTCACACTGGTTTTTGCACAAGTTGCAACCCTATGATCTCCTCCCGGCAGATAACCGAAATTGAACACGATACAGGCCACCTCGCCTTTTTCCGCAACGTAGGCTTCCATATTTTCATGCCCGTCCAGCACCAGCTTCGCCTGCAGATTTTCCTGTCTCAGTTTTTCTTCTGTATGCAGAAGGGCTTCCTTTTGGATATCGAACGCATAAACCTTTCCGCCATCTCCCACCAACCGGCACAAAAATGCAGTATCGTTTCCGTTGCCCGCCGTGGCATCCACACAGACATCTCCCGGGTGCACATGATCTTCTATGAAGCGGTGGCAAAACTCCGTAATCTGATAGCTTTTCACAGTGTCTGCTCCATTCTTTTTTATTTTGCTCTTATCTTTTTGTATTTTTATTCCTGTACTTTTTGCCTCAGCATCCGGATTTCTTCCTGATGTCCCGCATCATCCAACGGTGTTTCCAGATAAACCGGAATTCCCTGAACAGCAGGATGCTTCAAAAATCTCACCAAAGGATCCGTCCCGATCTCTCCGCCGCCGATCACTGCATGTCGGTCTTTATGTGCACCGAAAGGCATCTGACTGTCGTTGAGATGAATCGCTTTCAACAGCTTCAGTCCCAAAATCCGGTCAAACTCTTCCAAGACGCCTTCCAGATCGTTTACGATATCATACCCCGCCGAAAACACATGACAGGTATCCAGACAGATTCCTATTTTCCCCGGATACCGCACGCCGTCCCGGATCGCTTTCAGCTGCTCAAAGGAAAAGCCAATCTCTGTTCCTTTTCCTGACATGGTTTCTAATAATACGCAGATGTTCTGTTCTTTTGTAATCACCCGGTTCAATCCCCTGACAATGTTTTCAATTCCGGCTTCTATACCAATTCCTGTATGGCTTCCCGGATGAAACACCAGATTTTCTATTTTTAGTGCATCCATTCTTTGGATATCTTCCCGGATCGCCTGGCAGGCAAACTCATAAACCTTTTCTTTATCGCTGGCCAAATTCAACGTGTACGGTGCATGAGCAAGCAGCGGACCAAATTCATGCTTTTTCCGGATTTCCCGGAATAATTGAATTTCCTCCTGCATATAAGTCTTATAGCTTGACCCGCGGGGATTCCGGCTGAAAAACTGCATGGTATCTGCCTGCATCTCCACCACGTTTTCTGCAGCTTTGGAAAGTCCGCCTGCAATGGACATATGTGCTCCTATCGTCAGCATTCTTCTTTCCCTTCTCTGATCAGATATCTTCTCTAAACTGTCTGCTCTTTATTGTAGCACACCATCCAATCTGCCGCTATAAAGAATTCCGGAATTGTTGAGGTTTGTCCGGAAGTCTGTTTCTATTCTCATAAAACTTCCATATTTTTATGGGTTTTTTGCAAAAAATATAGAAATATTTACCTAAAAACTATATAATAATTTTATACGTAAAGGAAAGTGAGGATTCACTATGAAACAAAATAATATGTTAGCCATGATCCTTGCCGGCGGAAGAGGTTCCCGTCTGCATGAACTGACCAACAAAGTGGCAAAACCGGCCGTTTCCTTTGGCGGAAAGTATCGTATCATCGACTTTCCTCTCAGTAACTGTTCCAACAGCGGTATTGATGTTGTTGGTGTGTTGACACAATACGAATCGATTCTTCTGAACAGCTACGTCGCTGCAGGCAGCCGTTGGGGTCTTGACGTAAAAGACAGCGGTATTTATGTGCTGCCTCCCCGCGAAAAAGCCGATACCGATCTGGACGTTTACCGCGGCACAGCCGACGCCATCTCTCAGAACATCGATTTCATCGATACCTATTCTCCGGAATACATACTAATCCTTTCCGGTGACCATATTTACAAGATGGATTATTCCTGTATGCTGCACTATCACAAAAAGTGCAACGCTGACGCGACCATCGCCGTAATTGAGGTACCTATGAAGGAAGCCGGCCGTTTCGGCATCATGAATGCAAACCCGGACGGACAGATCTACGAATTTGAAGAAAAACCGGAGCACCCGAAAAGTAACCTTGCTTCTATGGGAATTTACATCTTTGACTGGAAGCTGCTCCGCAAAATGCTGCTGGCAGACATGAAAAATCCGAATTCCAGTCATGATTTCGGAAAAGACATCATCCCCTCCCTTCTGGAAGATCAAAAGCGTCTCTATGCTTACCGTTTCCAAGGATATTGGAAGGATGTGGGAACCATCGATTCTCTCTGGGAAGCAAACATGGATCTGTTGGACAAGGATAACGACCTGGATCTGGATGATTCTACCTGGAAGATTTACACTGAAGATGTTACTGCGCTTCCGCAGTACGTGGGACCAAATGCCAGTATCAAAAACGCCTTCATCACGCAGGGCTGTCTCATTCAGGGAACTGTGGAGAACTCTGTTCTTTCCACCGGTGTCAAGATCGGAGAAGGCGCAAAAGTCATTGACAGCGTACTGCTCCCAAATGCTGTCGTAGAAGCCGGCGCCACCGTTACCCGGGCCCTTGTGGCAGACAAGATCCGCATCGGGCAGGATGCCGTGGTCGGCGATCCGAAGAGTGAACATATCGAACTGGTAGCAAAACGTGTAAAGGGGGCTGAATAATATGTACGACGCATTTGGTATCATCACTTCTTCCGGCCGGAATACTTGGGTAGAAGGATTGCAGACTTATCGTCCGATCAGTGCCTTTTCTTTCCTCGGAAGATATCGGGTCATCGATTTCCCGATCTCCAATATGAGCAACAGTAACATTGACCGGATTCAGATTTATATCCGCAGGATGCCTCGTTCTTTGATTCGCCATGTAGGCAGCGGGCGCCAATATAACATCAACTCCAAACGCGGCGAACTGACCTATCTGTTTTCAGAGGACAGCACCCAGAGAGGAATCTACAACACAGATATCGGCATGTATCTGGAAAACATGGAGCATATTGAAAAAATGCACCATCCGTATGTTGTGATCGCTCCGAGCTATATGGTATACACGCAAAATTTTGAAGAGCTTTTAAACACACATATACACTCGGGTGCAGACATTACGCTGCTTTACCACTCTGTTGACAACGCAAAGGAAGCTTTCTTAAACTGCAATATCTTAAACCTCAACAGACAAAAAGGGGTTCAGTCCATCGAGCAAAACTCCGGAAGTGCGAAAAACCGGAACATTTTTATGGACACTTATGTGATGGAAAAGGAACTGTTTATCCGCCTTTGCCATAAAGCAAAAGAGCTCTCCTCCATCTATACATTGGCAGATATTGTCAGCCTCGCCTGTGAAGAACTGGATGTCAGAGGCGTTTCCCATCGCGGATACTTTGCCTCCCTGACCGATTTTAAGAGCTATTATAAGTCCAATCTTTCTCTGATTGACTTTAAAACAGCTTCTACCCTGTTTCGAGACGACTGGCCGATCTACACACGGACAAACGATTCCTGCCCGACCCAATATTTCGAATCGGCAGACATCAAAAATTCCGTGATTTCCAACGGCTGTCTCATTGAAGGAACCGTAGAAAACTCTATTATCGGAAGAGGCTGCATCATTAAAAAAGGCGCTGTGATCAAAAACAGTCTGATTCTGCCCTCTACCACCGTCAGTGAAAATACCGTTATTGAAAATTTTGTGGTGGACAAATTCACAAAAGTATTGCACGCCAAAGAGCTGATCGCGGATCCTGAAAATCCGGGATATATCCGACGAAGAGATACGTTGTGATCACAAAATCCGATGAAAAAGGCGGTTAAAAAGATCAAAAACCTAAAAAACAAAAAGCCATGACAAAGATATCCCCTGCAGAAAGCTTCCGAACAATCGCTTTTACAGGGGATCTTCTTTTCTGTAGAGATATTCATTTAAGAAAATAGAGTTACAGGTCAAACTCAATTTTATGCAACTGCATTATCCCAAGACGGCGCTTGCCAACAGATAGGCCGCCAAAGCGCACACCCAAGCCAATGCGCATTGCCCCAAAACCACTGCCAGCGCCCATTTCCCGCCAAGCTCTCTTCGGATCGATGCAATGGCAGCTGCACATGGTGTATACAGTAAACAAAATACCAGCAGTGAAACCGCCGAAGCCGGCGTTAAGATGTTCTGAAGGCTTTTGGTATTTCCGAGGAGTACCGTTAAAGTCGATACAACACTTTCTTTCGCCATAAATCCGGTCAGCAAAGAGGTAGAAATCCTCCAATCTGCAAATCCTAAAGGGATGAACAATGGGGTAAGTACACCTGCCAGCATCGCCAGCATGCTTTCATGGGAATCTGTCACCACATTCATTTTCAAATTAAACGTCTGTAAAAACCAGATCACGATCGTCGCAATAAAGATAACGGTAAAGGCTCTCTGCAAAAAATCCTTTGCTTTCTCCCATAAGAGCTGCAGTACATTTTTTACACCCGGTAGTCGATAATTAGGAAGCTCCATGACAAAGGGAACTGCTTCCCCTTTAAACATACTGTGGTTGAATACGACCGCCGCTATGATTCCCAGCAGAATTCCCAGCACATACAATGCGATCATTACCAAAGCCGCATGAGCAGGGAAAAAGGTTCCTGCGAAAAATGCATAAATCGGAAGCTTAGCCGAACAGCTCATAAACGGCGTCAGTAGAATCGTCATCTTTCTGTCCCGGTCTGACGGAAGAGTCCGACTTGCCATAACCCCCGGAACCGTACAGCCAAAGCCGATCAGCATCGGTACGATACTCCGACCGGAGAGCCCGATCTTTCGCAGCAGCTTGTCCATCACAAACGCAACGCGCGCCATATATCCGCTGTCTTCCAAAAGCGATAGAAATAAAAATAAGGTGACAATAATCGGCAGAAAGCTCAGCACGCTTCCCACACCCTGAAAAATTCCATCGATGACCAGACTGTGCAGAACCACATTTACATTCCAGGAAGAAAGCAAACTGTCTGCCATTTTTGTAAACATATCGATTCCTTGTCCCAGCACGCCTTGCAGCCACGCTCCGATCACATGAAACGTTAACCAGAAGACCATTCCCATAATCGCTAAAAATGCAGGGAGGGCCGTATACTTTCCCGTCAAAAAAGCATCCAGCTTCTGACTTTTTTTTCGTTCTTTACTCTCCCTCGGCTTTACAACGGTTTCTTTCACAAGCTGCCCGATAAAATCAAAACGCATATCTGCGATCGCTGCCGCCCTGTCCATTCCCCGTTCCTCTTCCATCTGCGCAATAATGTGTTCCAGCATTTCTTTTTCATTTTGATCCAGCCCCAGCTGTTCCAGAAGTACTGCATCTCCCTCCACCAGCTTCGTTGCTGCGAAACGAACCGGAATCCCGGCTTTCTGTGCATGATCCTCAATCAAATGCATAATACCGTGGAGACATCGGTGCACTGCACCGTTATGCTGTTCCTTTGCGCAAAAATCCTTGCGCCCCGGCTTTTCCTGATACCTTGCCACGTGAACTGCATGGCGGATTAATTCATCCACCCCTTCATTCTTAAATGCTGAGATAGGAACTACCGGAATCCCCAGCATTTTCTCCATCGTATTGACCCGCACGGAACCTCCGTTTCCCCGTACCTCGTCCATCATATTTAATGCCAGAACCATGGGGATATCCAGTTCCATCAGCTGTATCGTCAAATAAAGATTTCGTTCTATATTGGTCGCATCTACAATATTGATGATACCCTTTGGTTTTTCGTTCAAAATAAATTCTCGAGTCACGATTTCTTCACTGCTGTAAGGCATCATAGAATAAATTCCCGGAAGATCCGTGATCTCCGTATCTTCATAGCCTCGAATTTTTCCACTCTTACGATCTACCGTAACTCCCGGAAAATTTCCTACATGCTGATTGGATCCTGTCAGCTGATTAAATAAAGTCGTTTTCCCGCAGTTTTGGTTTCCCGCAAGGGCAAAGGTCAAAACCGTTCCCTCCGGCAGCGGATGCTCCGTCTCTTTATCGTGATACTTTCCGCCCTCACCAAGTCCCGGATGCTCCCTCAGCAGCAAAAGACTGCTGTTGTTTACAGTTTCATTCTTCTGATCCTCCGCTGCTTTCTTCTCTTCCTTTCGTATCGGACGAATTTGTATTTTTTCCGCATCCGCCAAACGAAGGGTCAATTCATAATCACGGATCCGAAGCTCCATCGGATCACCCATCGGCGCATATTTTACCACTTTGACCTGCGTTCCCGGAATCATTCCCATGTCCAGAAAATGCTGTCTCAAAGTGCCCTCTCCTCCCACATTTTCGATGATTGCAGACTTTCCTACTTCAAGTTCCCTTAACGTCATAAACGTCACTCCTCATATGTATTGCACATAGTCTAGTTAATTCTTTATTGAGAATATTTTATCAAAAAAGGTCGAAATTTCCTAGTACAAGATCAAAATAATATAATTTTCTTTTCTGCACATACTGTTTTTAAACCATGAAAGAAAGGAGAAATTTTTATGACTGAAACCAACACCTCCGCCCAAAAAGAATTTCCGGGACGCGAAGCAGCTTACGCTGATATTACGGAAAAAGACCAGAAAAAAATTACCGATCTGGAGAAAAAGCTTCAGAAAGAAACCGGTGAAAATGTAGCATTGGTAGCTTACAAGCTGTAAAAGCCGGCAAAACGAATCCCCCATCAAAGCAGGAGGCAAATTTACTCCGTTTGGTGGGGGATTGCTGATTTTTTATGGAAATATTTTTATATTTTATTTCGGAACGACTGTGTAATATGTATCGCTTCCTTTTTCTTTGGAAATAACCTTATAACCGTCTGCTACAAAGTTTGTTCCTGCGCCCTCTGCAGAACAATTTGAAGGATCAAAGTTTACAAAAGTACCACCTTTGATGATTACTTTTGCGGTGCCGTTTTTGTAGGCACTGTCTATGCAGTTAATCATGAAATTATAACCATATGTCGGATCGTTATACGGCTCGCATGCAAAAGTACCGCCATTGATGACCAGCGTACCTTCCTGTACCTGTACTGTTGTACCGCCACCATAATAATATCCATTATTGATGGTCAACGTAGCGCCCTTTCGGACATTGAGTCCATATCCGCCGTTCTTACCGGTATCAATACCACCGTTTGCAGTTGCATTGATCGTTGTATTTGCATCAACGATTAATGCAACGAAATTAGTGTTATTATTACCCATATTATCCGGAGTGATAATCTTTGCATCCAGATTCAATGTAGTAGGCTGAGAAATGATCACTCTGGCATCTGCTGTATCTGCTGTTTTTGCATTATTAGCCGTTTTAATGTCCGTTGATACCGAAACAACACCACCTGCTGCAAATGCCTCTTTCATCTCATCTACGTTTACAACCGGATAAGCGGCATCTTTATCGTACTGATTATCCTTACTGTCACTTTCCACTGTATCCTGAGTTGCAACTACCGTAATAGAAAGCCCATTCAACTCTTTGCCCTGATACTCATTTCCTGCTGCTTCATCCATATGTCCCTGGATATAAAGCGTTTTATCAGAAACGGCTTCTGCTGCAAGGTGTCCTTCGTAAGTATTCAGATCAACTGCTACTCCCTGTTCATCTAAAACAGAGAAGCTGATCACCTTAAGCAGATCACTGTCACCATCAATGCCGTTTACCAGCAGTTTATACTTCAGTGCCAGATTTCCGTTGTTTTTGATTTTAAAGCCTGCTGTTTTAAAGGTTGCGCCCGGCTCCCACAGGATATCAGCAGAACCATCCTTATTGACAAAACTTAAAGATTTGCCTTGCAGAGATGTTCCTCTTCCATCAACGATATCCACCTTCAGAGTTCCTGACTGGATTTTATTCACATTCGTAGATGCAGTATCTGTGAACCATGCAAACGTGGTTCCGATAAGCATTACGATGCACACAAGAGTAGCGATTGCACTGGAAACCAATGCCCGTTTTGTAGATTTGCTGTTTGTCATTTGTTGTCATGCCTCCTCAAAAATCTCAATAACAAATTGTAAGAAAATTTAACACATTATGTTCCTTTTGATCACTATTATACTGCGATTGTAATCTGGGTTCAATATTTCTCTTAATAATATTTTGTATTTTTTATGTAAAGCCACCGTTAAAAACCAAGCAAGCATACCGCATTTCCCTTGTCGCATACAAAAAAGAACAGTCCTTACATTGAACTGTTCTTACCAGAATACGCACGATTCCACTGTCAAATTTCCCCGGAAAATGCATCCAGATTTTCTGCTTTTCCGATTACTACAATAATATCGCCCGGCCGGAATGTATATTGTGGAGAAATTTCACATTCTGTCGTCTCTTCGCTTTCGATGGCTATAATATTCAAATGATATTTTTTCCGGATTTCTGTTTCCTCCACCGTATGGCCGATCAAAGCTTCTGTCGTCTGGATCTGGCGGATCTCCACCCCATCCAGCAATTCTACATAATCCAAAAAGCTGCTGGAAAGAAGCTTTTTGCCCAAGCGAAGTGCCATATCCCGCTCCGGATAGACAACTTCCGCTCCCAGTTTTTTCAATACGGACCCCTGTTCCTGTGTCACTGCCTTTGCAATAACTCTCGTCACGCCCATTTCCAGGACACTCATAGTCGTCAAAATACTGACATCCACTTTTTCACCGATACACACTACTACTACATCGCAATTCTGAATCCCGGTTTCTTTTAAGGCTTCCTTGCTCAAATCTTCTGTCACAAAAGCATACTCTGTATACTGACGGATCTCTCTTACCTTTAATTCATTTTGATCGATGGCCACCACGTCTTTCCCGGATTCTGCCAGCATGACCGCCAATGCTTTTCCGAAGCGTCCCAGCCCGATTATCCCATACGCTGTATTTGATTTTTTATTTCCTCTCATTTTGGTTTCCTCCATTTATACGCTTTTATCCGATAGCTACCGTTTCTTCCGAATATCTTGCCTTTGGCTCCAGACGGTTTACCCACATGGACAATAACGTAAATGCGCCCACTCTTCCGGTATACATTACCAAAATAATCAAAAGCTTGCCTGCCGCTCCGAGCTCCGGTGTAATCCCTGTAGAAAGTCCTACCGTTCCAAAAGCAGAAACTACTTCAAACAAGATCTGCATAAAGCTGTACTCCGGTTCCAATGCACACAGGATAAAAGTGGCAACACAAACTACCATTCCGGAAAGAATCGTAATCATAAACGCCTTCGAAACGTTTTGTCTGGAAATACTTCTGTGAAATGCATGCACGGTTTTCTTTGTGCACTGGCTTCTGAGCTCCTGTAATACAACAAAGGCTGTACTCGTCTTGATGCCGCCTCCGGTAGAACCCGGTGATGCACCGATAAACATCAGGATACACATGACAAACAGTCCTGCATTAGTGAAGTTACCGATGGCACACGTTGAAAATCCTGCTGTTCTGGTGGAAACGCTTTGAAACAGTGCCTCGAGCCAGGTAATTTTTTCTGTTGCCTTCAAAAGGAGCGTACCCACCACAATCAATCCTGCACTGGTAGTGATGACAATTTTAGAATGCAGGCTCAGCTTTCGAAATCTTTTGTTTTTTGCCACATCCATAATAACCAGAAAACCAATCCCGCCAAAAATAATCAATGCAATGGTCACAAGATTCAAAAGCAGATCGTTATAATAGGGCGTCAGATTTCTCAGACCTCCCAAAATATCAAAGCCGGAATTATTAAATGCTGCAACGGAATGAAAAATGCTGATTCCCAGTGCATGCAACGGTTTGAAATCTTTTACAAATACCAGAAAGCTTAAAACCGCACCTGCAATTTCAAATCCCAATGTCGTAATAAGCACGGCACGCACCAGCCGGACAATTCCCTTATAATTGTCCGTATTTAAAGCCTCTTTTACGATGCCGCGACTCTTGATCCCCACTTTTTTTCGGGCTGCCAGCACCAGTCCCACGCCGATGGAGCTGACTCCCAGTCCTCCGATCTGGATCAACACTGCCAGGACTCCCTGTCCAAAAGCTGTAAAATGATCTGCACAATCCACTGCGATCAAACCAGTTACACAGACTGCACTTGTAGATGTAAAAAGGGAGTCAATCCACGATACGTCGACTCCCTTCTTGACCGAGATCGGCAGCTTGAGCAAGACCGTTCCCAACAGTATCGTCAAAAAAAAGCTGGCGGCGATCAACCGGGCGGGCGGCTGATCTTTTAAAAATTTTTTTATCTTTTCCATACTGATTCGCCTTTTCTTTCACAATTCTTCTTCAAAGTAACACCAAACCTTTCTCCTGTCAACCACAATTATTCATCATAAGTTTCCAGAAAAGAATGTTTTATATGTCCTTCTTTATAGGCGATAATTGTATCCAGATTTACATTCTCAACACTTTTAAAAATATTTCCTTCCACGAAGGGATTGCCCTTTTTCAGCTCTGCGATGAGATACTTGATTTCCATACGTTTGGAAACAGAACGACCGTCCGGATCACAAGTCGTACAGGTGTCTGTAAAATGACAGGCACACTGAATGAACTGCAGTTCATTGGCATCTCGCCATTTTTTAATATCATCTTCCCGGATCAGATACATGGGGCGAATCAATTCCATTCCTTCAAAATTGGTGCTGTGCAGCTTTGGCATCATCGTCTGGATCTGCGCACTGTAGAGCATTCCCATCAAAATTGTCTCAATCACATCATCGTAATGATGCCCCAGAGCAATTTTGTTGCAGCCCAGTTCCTTCGCCTTGCTGTAAAGATATCCCCTACGCATGCGGGCACAAAGATAGCATGGTGATTTTTCCTCTTCATACACAATATCAAAAATAGAGGTTTCAAAAATTGTAATCGGTATACCCAGCATTTTTGCATTGTGCTCAATTACTCTCCGATTTGCCTCATTATAGCCCGGATCCATAACCAAAAACACCAATTCAAAAGGAAATTTCCCGTGGTGCTGCAATTCCTGGAACAGCTTCGCCATCAGCATAGAGTCTTTTCCGCCGGAAATGCAGACGGCGATCCGATCATTCTCCTGCACCAGATCGTAGGTACGGATGGCCTTTGTAAATTTACTGAACAGTCTCTTATGAAAAGTCTTTCGAATGCTAAGCTCAACCTGCTTTCTTTTTTCTGCGTCCTTTTCTGCTTCCTGATCCTGTTCCATTTTCCAGAGAATCCAGCCGGTATAGCCCTTTTCCAGGCTCCGCGCATCAACGCCCTGCTCCCGCAGTTCTTCTGCCGCCCCCACGCTGTAGATCCCGCGGGTACAATACAGCACTACCGTTTTCTTTTCCTTTTTCCACTCTTCTGCATGCTGTGCCAGCTCCTTCTGCGGAATGTGGACTGCTCCCGGTATCATGCCGTAAGTCGTATTGCTTTCATCTCGCATATCTACCAGAACCATTTCTTCTGCTTTCTTTTCTGCCAGCTCATCGAAAGTCATGCTTCCGTTTTCTCCCATCCTGTTTCTCCTACTTCCTGTTTTTTCTGCTTCCTGTTTTCCTCTGATTTTAGCATCCGCATCACTTTTGTGTAAACCGCTTCGGAAAGCTTTCTGTGTCCCGCCACATCCAAATGCTCCCGATCTGCCGGCCCCGGATAGGCATAATCCGATGCCGCCATAAAATCTGTGTGATACTTTTCTGCGATTTTCTGATAAACATTTTTTAAGCCTTGCGATGTTTTGACGGATTCCGGACCAAATTCCGGATCCAAGCCTTTACTCCACACCTCATCATCCAAAAAAATGGGCGAAATCAAAAGGATCTCTGTCTCCGGAGCAATTTCTCTGGCCTTCCGCACGATCTCTTCCATTCCTTCTCCTACCATCTCCGGATCTGCATGGAATTCTGTTTTACAGTCATTGGTCCCCAGCATCAGGATCAAAATGTCCACCGGACTTGCTTCTTTTAACACATCCGGAAATACGTCCATTCCTCTTCTTCCGGGCCAGGCAGGATTTTGAAAGACTGTAGTCCTTCCGCACAGACCCTGTTCTATGATCTCCACTCCCATGCCGCTCATTCGTTTCTGAAGCAGACCTGTCCATCGTATATTTTCCGGATACCTTTCACCGGACCTTCCATTGTAGCCCCAAGTATTAGAATCTCCAAAACAAAGTATTTTCCGCATATTATCCTCCCATATTTTCCAAATAAGCGCAGAATCTTGACTCGTCGTAATTCAAAATGCGGAGGTTTTGCGCCCTCCGCATTTTTCACTCATTGGCAGCTGATTTAAGCCAAGACTTATTTTGTTTCTCCGCCTTCTACTACCAGGCTGTCTTCATAATCTTTTCCATAGGTATCTACCAAGGTTTCTTCATAATCTTTGTGGAAGAAATTCTCTGCTCCAAGGCTCTTGATCTCTTCGTTGATCCAATCCAAAAGTGTTTTATTTCCCTTTGAAACTGCCGGAGCGATGGTGTCCTGATTTCCAAGTTCTGCAATACCGACTTCATAGCCTTTGTTCTGCAGTGCGAACGCGATAACCTCTGTATTATCATTTGCCCATGCCACACCGTTTCCGTTTTCCAGCGCATTCTTTGCAGTTGCATAAGAATCATATTTCTGAAGCGGGATATCCGGATAGTTTTCGATCAGGTATGTCTCTGCAGTCGTACCGGAAATAACGATCATCTGATCATCTTCGTTCCAGTTGTCAAGAGATTTGATCACGTTATCTTTCGGAGATACCACACCCAGCGCTACGTTCATATAAGGCAGTGCAAAATCTACTTCTTCTGCACGCTCGTCTGTTACAGTGAAGTTTGCCAGGATCAGGTCTACTTTTCCTGTCTGCAGATATTCGATACGATTTGCAGCTTCTGTGGAAACAAAGTTTACTTCTACGCCGAGATCCTCAGCCAGTCTTTTTGCGAAATAAACGTCATATCCCTGATACTCTCCGTTTTCATCTACATATCCAAATGGATTTTTATCAGAGAACACACCGATGTTGATCGTACCGCTTTCTTTGATTTCATCTAATGTACGGTATACTTTATCGCTTTTGGAACTTTTTTTGTCTCCGTCGTCGGAAGAATTTCCGCAGGCTGCAAGTCCCAGGACCATTGTCAATGCCAATACTGCTGCCGCTATTTTTTTCAGTTTCATAATCACATTACCTCCAAATCTATTTGTCGTTTTCTTTTTTATGTCGTTCATACCGGAACGTACTCAAAAACTGTTTTGCACGCTCTGTCTGCGGATGTTCAAAGAACTCCTCCGGCTTTCCGTGCTCTACGATTTTTCCGCCGTCCAAAAATACCACCTGATCTGCCACCGCACGGGCAAATTGCATCTCGTGGGTCACAATGATCATGGTTCTTCCCTGATCTGCAAGATTCAGGATTACATCCAATACTTCCCGGACCATCTCCGGATCCAGCGCCGCTGTCACTTCATCAAACAACAGAATCTCCGGATGCATGCAGAGCGCCCGTACAATGGCCGTCCTCTGTTTCTGCCCGCCGGAAAGCTGTCTCGGATAGCTTTTGGCTTTATCAGCCAAACCAACCTTTGTCAAAAGCTCCATTGCCTCTTTTTCAACTTCTGCCTTTTCACGCTTCTGTACCTTCATAGGTGCCAGCAAGATATTATCCAACACGGTCAGATGAGGGAAAAGCTCATAGCTCTGAAATACCATACCGATCTTTTGCCTAAGCTGCGCCAGATTTTTACTTTGCCGATCGATCTTTTCTCCCTGGAGCAGGATCTCCCCTCCGTCAATGGATTCCAGAGCGTTGATACATCGAAGCAACGTACTTTTTCCGCACCCGCTGGGACCGACTACCACGATAACCTCTCCCCGGTGAACCGTCAGGCTCAGATCGTTGAGGATCACGTTATCATCAAATTTTTTCAGCAGATGCTCGATTTTTAACAATTCTTCTGCCACTTCTTCACCTCCATCTCTTTTCCAGGTATCTTGCCAGCAGACTGATCGGCCAGCATGCAAGGAAATACATTAAGAATACGACCAGATAAACACCGAACGCTGCATTCGGGCTGGTCATTCGGTTCGCCTCTATGATCTGCTGCGCCACTTTCAAGACCTCCACAACACCGATCATCAGGATCAGGCTGGTCGTCTTGATCATACGAGTGATCAGATTGATCGACAACGGGATCAAACGGCGCACCGTCTGCGGAATGATAATATACTGATAGATCTGACCTTTTTTCAAGCCAAGTGCCTCACCGCTTTCGTACTGATGCTTCGGAATGCTGATCAGCGCTCCTCGTACCAGGTCACCCATCTCGGCAGTTCCCCACACCGTAAACACGATCACGGAAGCCAGCTCGCCGCTGATATCCCAGCCAAAGGCTCTGGTCGTCCCGAAATAGGCCAGGAACAGTAATACCATCTGCGGCATGATCCGTACAAATTCCAGATAAACTCTGAGGATCGCTTTCACGATCCAATTTTTACTGGTCATTAAAACCCCCAGTAAGATCCCGAGAGGAATACTGATGGCCACTGAGATCAGGCTGATCTTCAGTGCTACCCACAAACCTCCGAGGATACGGAGCATATTCTGCCCCTTCCACAATACATCAATCCCCAAATCCGGCATAGCGAAGCCTCCTTTCCAGCAGACTTCCGATGATGGATACCGGAAGCAGGATCAAAAGATAAAAGACTACCAACAGGAACAAACTCTCTGTGGTCTTATAGTACAGACCGATCAGATCCTTTGCCGTAAACATCAGGTCCAAAAGACTGATCGCACTGAACACACTGGTCTCTTTCAAAAGAAAGATCACATTGGCTACTAAGGCCGGTACGCTGACGGATAATGCCTGCGGCAGGATCACATACCGCATGGTCTGAAACTTACTCATTCCCAGACTGTAAGCACTCTCTTCCTGCACGGCCGGAATCGATTCGATCCCGCTGCGGAAAGCCTCCGCCATGTAACTTCCCCCTAAAAACGCTAAGCCTGCGATTCCGCAGGCGGCCGGATCCGTCTTGATCCCGATCTTAGGAAGACCATAATAAATAAAAAACAGCTGCACCAGAAGCGGCGTGTTTCGGCTGATCTCAATATAAATACTTACGATCCGTCTCAGCACCGGAATCCGATAATACTGTATCGCCACACAGATCAATCCGATCAGGAACGAGATCAGGATTCCTGCCACTCCGAGCTTAACGGTCAGGCCGGCCGCTTTTTCATACAGCGGCAAATATTTTTCTATGAACCCCCAGTTCACAACATTCTCCTTCCTGATTTACCCAGATTCTTTTTTATTTTACATTTCCGGGGAAAATCCCCGGAAATATTTTAAATTATGTTAATCCGTTCTCTTAGAAAATCGGTACGACAGCGCCCTGATATTTCTCATTGATGAAATCTCTTGTCGCATCACTGGTCAATACCTTTACCAGTGCCTGGATGGCTTCGTCATTCTCGTGACCTTTCTTTACTGCTATAATATTCGCATAGGTCTGTGCTGATTCAGATTCTGCAGACTCAGATGCAATGGCATCACTAATCTTCAGGTCTGCCTGCAGTGCATAGTTTCCGTTGATGATCGCTGCATCTACATCATCCAGTGTACGTGCTACCATCTCTGCTGCCACTTCCTGGATCTTCAGATCCTTTGGATTCTCTGTGATATCCAGAACCGTTGCATTGAACCCTGCTTCATGGTTCAGTTTAATCAGGCCTTCTGCCTCCAGCAGATACAATGCTCTTGCTTCATTGGATCCATCGTTCGGTACTGCAATGGTTGCGCCGTCTTTCAGGTCTTTTACGTCTTTTACTGTGTTGGAATACATTCCGAACGGCTCATAATGGATTTTTGCCACGCTTACCAGATCTGTTCCGTTTTCTTCATTAAAGGTGTCCAGATACGGTGTGTGCTGGAAATAGTTTGCCTGGTCTTCTCCCTCATCTACTGCTGTGTTCGGTACCACATAATCACTGTACTCTACTACTTCCAGGTCGATGTTGTAATCCTCTTTCAGTGTATCCTTTACAGAATTCAGGATCTCTGCGTGAGGTGTCGGGGATGCTCCGACTCTCAGTGTGACTGCTCCGTCCTTGTCTGTCGTTTTGGATTCTTCTTTGTCAGAAGAGCTTCCGCAGGCAGCCAGGGAAAAAGTAAGTGTCAATGCCAGAATTACAGATAATGCTTTCTTCATGTTTCTTTTCTCCTTTTCTCTCGTTTTCTTTTTATTTTCTCAAATGTTGTAAAATTCTTGTTATTTGCGAATCCGCTTATCGATCCGTTTTGCAATGATGTTGAAAATGCACTGGAAAATTTCTACCAAGATAATCAATAATACCACTGTAACCATCAATACGTCAAACTCATATCGGTTGTAACCGTAACGGATGGCAATATCGCCCAGTCCGCCGGCTCCTACCGCACCTGCAATAGCCGTGTAAGCCAAGATCGTGATCAGGCTGATGGAGCCTCCCCTTACCAAAGAAGGAAGGGATTCCGGAAGATAAAACTTCCTGATGATCTGCCAGTTGCTTGCCCCCATGGCATGGGCTGCTTCGATGATCCCCGAATCCAGCTCCGCCAGCGAGGTCTCAACCATTCTTGCCACAAAAGGTGCTGCTGCGATCACCAGCGGGAAAATCGCGCCCTGTACGCCAAGCTTTGTTCCCATGACCGCTTTAGTCACCGGCATCAAAAGTACCATCAAAATGATGAACGGAAGACTTCTTCCCACATTTACGATCCAGCCGATCACACTGCACAGCCACTTGCATTCGCAGATGCCGTGCTCTTTTGTGATGATCAGGATCACACCCAGCGGAAGACCGATCACATAGGCAAACACTGTGGAAAACAGCGTCATTTTCATTGTATCGACGATTCCCTGCAGGAGCATCGTACCGTAACGTCCTACAAATTCATTTATAATCTCAAGCATCCCAATCTACCCTCCCCAGCAACTGTCTCGTGATCAGACATTTCGGATCTTCAAAAATTTCTTCCACACTGCCCTGTTCTGCAATGGAGGATTCATGGATCACTGCCATTCTGTTGCAGATCTTTTTCACCACCTGAATCTGGTGCGTAATGATGATCACGGTTACTCCAAGCTCTTCATTGATCTTCTTCAGAAGATTTAAGATAGAAGTCGCTGTCAGAGGATCCAACGCCGAAGTAGGCTCATCACAGAGCAACACTTTCGGGTCGTTGGCCAATGCTCTTGCGATAGAGACTCTCTGCTGCTGTCCGCCGGAAAGCTGTGCCGGATACTTCTGCGCCTGGTCGGCAAGACCGACCATTTCCAGGAGCTCCTCTGCTTTTTTCTTTCTTTCCTTTTTCGGAACACCCTCGATCTCCAGGGGAAGCATGACGTTTTCCAAAATCGTCCTCTGCATCAGCAGATTAAATTTCTGGAATACCATTCCGATATGGCGTCTTAATTCCAAAAGCTCCTTCTTTTTGATTCCCGTCACGTCTCTGCCATCGATGAGGATACTTCCCTCCGTAGGCTGTTCCAACAGATTGATACATCGGATGAACGTGGATTTTCCTGCGCCGCTGATTCCGATGATTCCAAACACGTCGCCATCCTCAATCTGCAGGTTTACGTCTTTCAGAGCCGTAAACCGCTGATCTCCGGAGGAGAACTGTTTGGACAGTCCTTTGATCTCTATCATGTCTGATATCCTTTCCCCGCCGCCGTACTTATTACTCCGTGAAGAGCGGAGTAGAATAGTAACGGTCGCCGGTATCCGGAAGCAGTGCTACGATCACTTTTCCTTTGTTTTCCGGACGCTTAGCCAATTCTACCGCCGCGTGCAAGGCTGCTCCGGAGGAAATCCCAACCAGAACCCCCTCTTTCTTTGCCAGGAGCTTAGAAGCTGCAAATGCATCTTCGTTGGCGATTGTAATTATTTCATCATATATTTTCGTATTCAGTACCTCCGGCACAAATCCTGCGCCGATGCCCTGAATCTTGTGTGCTCCGCCTCTTCCCTCAGACAAAACAGGGGAGTCCGCAGGCTCTACAGCAACTACTTTAACATTTTTATTCTGTTCTTTCAAGTACTCTCCTACACCAGTTAATGTTCCGCCGGTACCAACCCCGGCTACAAAGAGGTCTACCTGGCCGTCTGTATCCTGCCAGATCTCCGGTCCGGTAGTCGCTTTGTGCACTGCCGGATTGGCCGGATTCACGAACTGACCCGGAATGTAACTGTCCGGAATTTCTTTTGCCAGCTCCTCTGCTTTTGCGATGGCACCTTTCATTCCTTTGGTTCCCTCTGTCAGTACCAGCTCAGCGCCGTAAGCTTTCAAAATGTTTCTTCTCTCAATACTCATGGTCTCCGGCATGGTCAAAATGATCCGGTATCCTTTCGCTGCCGCAATGGCTGCCAGGCCGATTCCTGTATTTCCGGAAGTTGGCTCGATGATGACAGAGCCTTCTTTCAGCAATCCCTTTTCTTCTGCGTCTTCGATCATCGCTTTTGCGATACGGTCTTTTACGCTTCCTGCCGGGTTAAAATATTCCAGTTTTACCAGGATCGTTGCTTCCAGTCCCAGCTCTTTTTCTACATTTGCAACTTCTACGAGCGGTGTATTTCCGATCAGTCCCAAGGTTCCTTTATATATCTTTGACATTGTGATATTCTCCTTTCTTGCTTCTTTCATTTTCTATTTCTTTGCACAAACTTTCGCTTTACTTTGTTTTTATTTCTCGATTGCTTTAAATCCGCCTTCCAGATCTGCGATGATATCGTCGATATGTTCTGTTCCGATGGAAAGACGAATGGTGTTTGGTTTGATTCCCTGATCCAGCAGTTCTTCCTCTGTCAGCTGAGAATGTGTCGTCGTTGCCGGATGGATCACAAGGCTCTTGACATCTGCTACGTTTGCCAGCAGTGAAAACAGTTTCAGGTTGTCGATAAATTTATGTGCTTCTTCCTGTCCGCCCTTGATATCGAAAGTAAAGATGCTTGCGCCGCCGTTCGGGAAATATTTCTCATAAAGTGCATGATCCGGATGATCTTTCAAAGACGGATGATTTACTTTTTCTACCAGTGGATGAGCTGCCAGGTATTCTACGACTTTCTTTGTGTTTTCCACATGTCTGTCCAGACGCAGGGACAATGTTTCTACGCCCTGCAGAAGCAGAAATGCGTTGAACGGAGAAATCGTTGCTCCCGTATCACGAAGCAGGATGGCTCTGATATAGGTAACAAAAGCTGCCGGACCTGCTGCGTCTGCAAAGGAAACACCATGGTAACTCGGATTTGGCTCTGCGATCGGTGCGTATTTACCGCTTGCTTTCCAGTCAAAGTTTCCGGAATCTACGATCACGCCGCCCAGTGTTGTACCGTGGCCTCCGATAAATTTTGTGGCAGAATGTACCACGATGTCTGCCCCGTGCTCGATCGGGCGGATCAGATAAGGTGTTCCGAAGGTGTTATCGATCACCAGCGGAAGTCCGTGTTTATGTGCGATCTCTGCGATAGCATCGATGTCCGGGATATCACTGTTCGGATTTCCGAGAGTCTCCAGATAAATTGCTTTTGTGTTGTCCCGGATCGCATTCTCTACCTCTTCCAGATTGTGGGCATCTACGAACGTTGTGCTGATTCCGTATCTCGGAAGGGTGTGTGCCAAAAGATTGTAGCTGCCGCCGTAAATGGTTTTCTGAGCCACGATGTGCTCGCCCTCTCCTGCAAGAGCCTGAATGGTGTAATCAATGGCTGCTGCACCGGACGCTACTGCCAGGGCTGCAACTCCGCCTTCCAAAGCTGCCAGTCTCTTTTCCAGAACATCCTGGGTAGAATTCGTCAGTCTTCCGTAAATGTTTCCTGCATCTGCCAGGCCAAATCTTGCTGCCGCATGTGCAGAATTGCGAAATACATAAGAAGTTGTCTGGTAAATCGGTACTGCTCTTGCATCTGTTGCCGGATCCGGCTCTTCCTGTCCTACGTGCAGCTGTAATGTTTCAAATTTGTAATCACTCATTTTTATGTCCTCTTTTCTTTTTATTTTAATATGGTTTTGTGTTCTTTTGTGTTTGACTTGCCTTTTCTCTGTTGCTAAGTTTCTAATTTTTCAGATCCTTGAGCACTGGTGTTTTCATACAGCGATAAACTAAAAAGCCCGGGGGCTTGTGTTTTAGCTCCCGGGCAAGTGGCAGATATCAGATACCTTCTGCGATCGCATTTTATAGGATAACGATTACGCTTGTGTATCGTTGAGGCGCAAATCAACGCAGGAATGCACCCCAGCCAAATTATATGCCCGGGAGTATGGCATTCGACAACAACACATGACTTCTTTTAAACTGATGCTGTTTGCTTTGATCATCGTTTTTTTGCTCCTTTCTTATTTATCTGCTCAAATCTGATGTAGCTATCATAATACCACTAACCTACTATGTCAATAGGTTAGTAGGTGATTTGTGAAAACTGCTGTGTTTTTTTTCTGCACCTCCTGTTTTATGCATCAATCTGTTAATGCTGCTTCTTTTACCTTTTGTACGACAGCATCTTCCCACGCCTGATCATACAATCCCAAAAATCCCACCAGGTCTGCAGAGGTAAAACGTTTTCTCTGAAAACGGGCATTCTTCATCAATCACCGTTAAAAAATTTATCTGCTTTTTTCCAGATATCTCCATCCTGCTCCACGTAATCTTCTTCCGTAACTGTCACTTCCGTTCTACCGCTTTTCGAGACATCTTTTACTTCTTTTTGATATTTCAGTTCATACCGGTCAATAAGTGTGATCACAAAGGTATCATATTCCTGATAAGCTTTCGGAATTTTGACGGAAAAGCTGGTCTCATCCGGATTTTTCTGATAACCCTGTTCGATCTCCGTCCCCTCTCCCACCGTGATATGTACTTCATTTAAAATCTGCCCGGTCCCGTTGACAATGGTCAGATAACGGTTTTCTTCATCCTTTTCTGCCTTATCATTGGTCACTCTGGAATCTCCGTTTTTATTGGTGATCCGGTTATAGATCTGAACCCCTGCAAATACCAGAAGCAGTGCCAGAGTGATCGTCACGATCAGGACCCATACTTTTTTCATGATTCTTTTCTTCCTCCGTTCATCCGATTGCCCAGCTTACCGGCCTCTTTTCCGGCCTGTACCACATCTGAGCGCATATAGCTGGCGCCCTTCTGAACAGATTTCCGAAAATGGGGCAAGATTTCCATAGCTGCCGGTTCCACTGCCAGATAAAGCAGGATCCCCAGAAACGCACAGATGATATAGACCGGACCATACAAGGAGCCCATTGCACTGCTCAACGTCGTGATATTCACCAGCGCCAAAATTCCCACTGCCGCCATACAAAGGACGCTGACCAGTTTTAATCCCAGCCAGGACAACAAGACTGCCACCGGTATCAGGATCGCCGTGTTGATGGAAACATCTTTGACCCAGAACAGTTTGATCGTCTTGGTCACCAGCAGCGTCTGCACAAAAGAAGAGATCAAAAGCACATTTAAAACGCAGAATATAATATCTATCCAGGAGCCCACCGTCCGCATTACTCCTTTAAAACGGACTACAAATGCACCGTAAAGCAAAACGGCATACAGACAGGACATATAATCCGGGCGGATCAGGACCGTATCATGTCCCACTTTCCATCCTACAAAAGACAGTAAGATCGGGACAAGCATGAACACGAATGCCAGCCATGCTTTAAACGTCCTTTTGCTGGGCTGTACATACACGCATTCTCCCAGCGCACAGAACTCTTCTGCAAAGCGGTCCTTTGCCAATTTTTGCGCTTCTTCCCCGGAAGAGGCTTTGATCACATACGCTTTCTCCTGACTGTTTAAAACCTCTCCGCTTGTACGGACTAAATATTGCATCCTTCTACCTCCGACTTCAGCAGTTTATCATATTTTTCAGATCTTCCTTTTGACAATTCCACCGGATATTTGGCTTCATTTTTCTCCATTTTGCTGTTGACGATCTCATCCACATCCAGTTCCAGGCAATCCAGCATATCCTGACAATAAACGATCACGTCTGCCAGTTCTTCTTTCACATGCTCCAGATCATACGCATCAGAGCTCCACTGGAAACACTCCAACAGCTCATTTGCCTCGATGGAAATAGATTTTGCCAGATTGTCCGGAGAATGAAACTGCTCCCAGTCTCTGTCCTCTGTAAATTTTCGGATTCTGTCTATGGTTTCTTGCTTCATTTGCTTTTCTGTTCTCCTTCTGTCTCTCTCGTCTGCCTTTTTTGTCTGTTCTTCAGAGCCCTTCCCGGTAAATCTTATTGATGGCCGCCTGAACACGCTCTGACTCTTTTTTCCGGATAATTGCATCCCGATCGCTCAAAATCGCCAGCATCTCATCTACCACATCCTCCGGTCTCGGCTGCGATACCCGGTACAGATAGCCCAGCATACGAGTCGCCGTATAATCTGTGGTCATATATTTGAATGCAATTTCCCGGCAAAACATCTCCTCATAGCCTTTTGCCCTCAATACCTCATAAACCTCTTTCGATCGGTTGTTTTCCATTTTCTTTCCTCAAAAAATCTGAATAATCACTTTTTCATCAGACCAAAAATTCGGTTCGTATTCCACACGGATGGATTTAGCATCTTTCGAAACTTCATAATAAGTATGGAAAGAAACCGTCTCTCCCTGGGCCAGAGTCGCATTGATAAAGTCGATGCTGTCCAGATCCAGCTGCAGACAGCTTTCTTCATCTGCATAACATTCAAAATCATATATATTGATAAACTTTTCCTGGCCACTGGTGTTTTCTATGGTAAAAGCAACCATTACATATCGCATGCCTTCTGCCGGAGACACCAGGGCATATCCGAATTCCTCTTCGTCTTCATAATCCTGATAATCCGTATCCGCCTCTTTCACCGTGATCTTCAACCCTTGATCTTCAAAGGAAGACCCCACCTTTACAATCTGCTCTTTCGGATGTTTTCCATGCACATTTTTTTCTCCCGTTTCTTGCTCAGAACTTGTGCCGCTCTTTTCAATTTGTGCCTTTTTCTGCCCTTCATGTCGTTCCTTTACCATCCATCCGATGGATGAAAATACAATCCCGGCTGCAAATGCCACACACATCAAAATCGCCGTATTGCGAATGAGTATTTTTCTTTTGATCGACACAATATCTGCCGTGTCTGTTACACTTTCTGTACTTTCCGCACTTTCTGTACTTTCCACACTTTTCGTGCTTTCTGCGTTTTTCGCACTTTCTGTACTATTTGTATTTTCTGATTCTGCTAATTCTTCTGTGTGTACCGGTTTTTTTTCTGACATTTACTTTGCCTCCTTGTATATACTGGCAACAGTTTATCATATTTTTGCGGATAACACAAAATTTACATTTTTGTTTTTACATTTTCTTGATTTGCAGTATAATGACACCAGAAAAGAGAGGAGTGTTGTTTTATGAAACCGTCAAATCTGGACGCAGTCCTTCTGTCCTTCTCCGGACAGGCTGCCGCCTTTGAAAATACAAACATGAATTTTTCCAAAAAGGAGTATCTTTTGCATTTGATCCGGGAAATTGACGCAAAGCCTTCGGATCAGGTTCTGGAAACAGCTTCCGGCACCTGCATCTGCGGAAGAAGTCTGGCGCCTTTCGTCCGCTTTGTAACCTGCCTGGATGCCACACCGGCCATGCTGAAAAAAGGAAAGGAAGCTGCTTTAACGGGGAATCTCACCAACATGAACTTTCTCCACGGCTGCGTGGAAGAACTGCCTTTTGCCGATGATTCTTTCGACATTGTGATGACCCGTCTTTCTTTCCATCATTTTCCGGAAATTTCCCGGCCTTTCGCCGAAATGTACCGGGTATTGAAACCCGGCGGGAAACTGGTCATCATTGATATGGAAGCCACCGAAGAAATTTTGCGAGAAACGGAAGACGCGATCGAGACTCTGCGGGATCCCTCCCATGTAAAAAACCGCAGTCGGTTAGAGCTGGAAGAACTCTATTTACAATTTCACTGTGAGATCGTCAAAGAATCTTTTACTCCGATCCCGGTCTCTCTGCAGGCGTGGATGGATCTGACCCAGACCCCTGAGCCGGTACAGACAGAGATTCGCAGTAAAATGGAAACTGAAATAAACGGCGGTTCCAAAACAGGATTCGCGCCCTATTACAAAGAGGACGCACTCTGGTTTAAACAGCGTTGGATGTTTCTCATGGGAATCAAATAGGGGCTATAGGACAAAAAAGCGCTGAAATCAGCGCTTTTTCATTTGCATCTTCCGGATCACATCCAAAATACATGATCTTGCCTCTTCCCAAGAATCTGCATTTTTTACTACCGTTTCCATAGGACAACTTCCGCTTTTTTCCCGATTTAAAATACTCTCTGTCTCCACCCCAAACGCATGGGCAATCCCGTATCGTTCCAATGTCCGGCGAGCCGATATACTCATGACCTGTGCATACACTTCCTCTACACCAAGTCCCGCATATAGAGAAGCCGCCGCCTTTCCTGCCACCTTGTCCGCAGCCGAAAATTTTTGAAAGCTTTTCCCGTCTTCCTCTTTTTCTTTCAACCATTCTAAAAGAGGCTTTACCCCACGTTCCTTACTGGTCAAAATCTCTCCGTTTTCTCCGCACAGCACGCAGGTCCATCCGCCGTTTTCCAGCAATTCTTTTGCCTTTTTTGTCTTGTCCTTCATAAAGCACTCCTCTATTCCCGGTTTTTATCTGCCTGCTCCACTCTGAAAATGATCAGCGGGATCAGGATCCACTGCAGGATGATTCCCAACAGACCTGCACGGATACTTGTCCAGATAATTGCCGCCGGAATGACACTTCCAAAAAGACGGATCCCCAGCAAAATAGCCATGGCCCGGATTCCTCTTCCCGCGATCTGCACCAGAACTACTTTTCCGAAAGTCGGCATATTCACTTTCCGCAAAAGACCGGCAGCTGCTCCGTACACACAAAGCTCAATCATCATAAACGGAAGCAGCGCTGTTCCCGGCATACCGGAAAGCGCAAAGCTTACAAGGGGTGCAAGGAACCCTGATACGGCTCCTGCATAGGTTCCTGCCATAAATCCGACTAAGATCACCGGCAAATGCATCGGCAAAAACGTTTCGCCCAAAGCAGTTCCCATACCGGAAAATATACCGATCAAGTGCAAAAGCTGGGGCAGCACCACGGCTCCGACGATCGCTGCTGCCGCTGCAAGATTCTGCATTTTAAAAGACAATTTCTGTTTGGCCAGTATTTTCTCTGACATCTTTCTTCCTCCTGCTCCTATTAAGCTTCCTCCGATTTCTTCTCAAACGCTTCTGCCACATCCTCCAGTAAACTGCAGATTTTTAAGTGCTGCGGACAGGCCTTCTCACATTTCCTACATTTTAGACAATCGGATGCGCGGTGGCCGCCCTTAGTCGTCACTCCATAATAAAAATCCGCATTCCAATCGTGATACATCTGCTTTGAATTCATCAAAGCAAACAAATCCGGTATGGGGATCTGTTTCGGACATCCTGCCGTACAATAATGACAGGCTGTGCAAGGAATCAGATCCATGCTACGGAAGATCTCACACACCTTTTTCACTGCTGTCAGTTCTTTCTCATTTAACGGCTGAAAGTCCTTCATGAATCGGATGTTATCCTGCATCTGCTCCAGATTGCTCATGCCGGACAGCACCATCTTGATTCCCGGGAAGCCGGCTGCAAACCGAATTGCATAGCTGGCCGGGCTCCCGCCGTGAAGCTCATCCAACACCTTTTTTGCCGGATCCGGCAGATTTACCAGATTTCCTCCCTTGACCGGCTCCATTATAATCACCGGTTTTCCAAACTTCTGACAGACTTCATAACATTTTCTGCTTTCTACCGCAGGATCTTCATAATCCACGTAATTAAACTGTATCTGTACAATCTCAATCTGCGGATATTCCGTAAGCATCCGCTCCAGCACCTCCGCTTTATCATGGAACGAAAAACCTACATGACGGATTTTGCCTTCTTTTTTCAGAGCGAACGCAGTCTCATAGGCATGACAGGCTTTAAAAAACTCATAATTTTCTGCCGTTTGTGAATGCATCAGATAAAAATCGAAATAAGCTACTCCGCAAGCTTTCAACTGACGTTCAAAAAACGGGCGGATATCCTCTTCTTTTTTAAAAAAGGAATCTGTCAGCTTGTTCGTCAGCAGGTAACGCTCTCTCGGATATCTGTCAGTCAGACATTCCTTCAATGCAATCTCACTTTTCCCGTCCAAATATCCATGAGCAGTATCAAAATAATTGAAACCCGCAGCCAAAAAAGCATCTACCATTCGGCAGGTTTCTTCTGTATCCACACTCTCACCCTGCATCGGAAGCCGCATACAGCCAAATCCAAAATTTTTCTTGATCTCTTCCATCTTTGATTTTCCTTCTTCATTCCAATTTACTCAGCTTATAGATTCTCTTATTAATTTTCGGGTATCACTGCAACATTCGGCATTTCCCGGAAATTTCCCTCCGGAACAATATCAGTCAGCACGACCACATCCTCCAAAGCTGCAAATGTCACCGGGCACACCTTATAAAACTTTGTATGGTCGCACAGGACAAAACACCGGTGGGTCTGACTGACCGCACATTTTTTGATCATCGCTTCATCCGGATCCGGAGTGGACAATCCTGCCCTCTCGGAAATCCCGTTAGAGCCTAAAAAACTGATACTGAAATTGTATTGTTTCATCTGTCGGAAAGCCTCTGAGCCTACCACAGATTCTGTAGACTGCTTCAGACGGCCGCCAATCAAAATAACGTCGATTCCTTTCTTGGTCAGCTTTTCCGCATGAGACGGTGCATTGGTCACAAAAATGGCGCCTTTGTTCTCCAAATACTCTATCATACAACCTGTTGTAGTTCCCGCATCAAGATATACAAAATCATCCTCTTTTATCATGCTTGCCGCATACCGGGCAATCTGCTTTTTTTCTTCCAGATTCTTTTCTTCACGCTTGGAAACTTGTTCATCACGGCTGTCCATATCTTCCGGTTCCAATGCTACGGCTCCGCCGAAAACCTTCACCAGTTTTCCCTGCAGATCCAATGCATTCAAGTCTCTTCTGATCGTCGATTCCGATGTTTCCAGCTTATCCTTCAATTCCTGAAGGGTTACACTTCCCTTTTGTTCTACCAGTTTTAAAATTTCTTCCTGTCTCGCCCTGGTCAGCATCCTTCTTCCTCTTTTCTGCTTTTACTCGCCTTGCTCTATATTTCTGTTGTATTTGTTTTTATTATATCCCCGCTCACCGTTTTCTGTAAAGAAAAACCGCAGGCACCGGATCCGGCCCGGCGTCTGCAGCTTTTCAAGAGAGTGTTTCATGAGAATATTTTACAAACATTTTGGAATTGTCTTTTTCTTCAGGCTTCTGCCTTTTTCTTTTTCAAAACTCCCAGCAGCAAAGCAGATACGACTGTACCTACAATCAAAGCCAGAAGATACATCACCGCATTTCCCACCACCGGGAATACGAAGATTCCGCCGTGAGGTGCCATCAGTGTACATTTAAATGCCATCGAAAGAGCTCCTGCTGCTCCGGATCCCACGATACAAGCCGGGATCACATGCAGCGGATCCGATGCCGCAAAGGGAATCGCTCCCTCTGTGATAAATGCAAGTCCCATAATAAAGTTGGTCGGACCGGATTCTCTTTCTTCTTTTGTAAATTTATTTTTGAACAAAAGCGTTGCCAGCGCAATCGCACACGGAGGAACCATACCGCCGATCATAACCGCTGCCATAATGTCATAATTACCTGCTGCGATAGACGCCGTACCAAATACATACGCTGCTTTGTTGAACGGGCCTCCCATATCAATAGCCATCATTCCTGCCACAATGATACCCAGCAAAATCTTACTGGAACTTCCCATATGGGTCAGACCGTTGTTCAGTGCCATATTCAAAGCACCAATCGGAGGCTCGACCACAAAGGTCATAATCAGGCCGATAAACAAAACTCCAAACAAAGGATACAGAAGAACCGGTGCAATTTTTTCCAATGCATCCGGCAGCTTCTTACAAAGCTTCTGCAACAACACGATCAGATATCCTGCCAGGAAACCTGCTGCCAGTGCACCCAGAAAACCGGATTTTCCGTTTGCTGCGATAGCTCCGCCTACAAAACCAACCACCAGTCCCGGACGGTCCGCGATACTCATCGCAATAAATCCTGCCAGGATCGGAAGCATAAACGCAAATGCCTGTCCGCCGATGTTTTTCAAAAAGGCTGCCACCGGAGTGATCGTTCCGAAATTCGATTTTGCCTCTGCAGAAAGGGACGCCATGTCTACGCTGAAGCCATCGATCAAAAAGGCCAGTGCGATCAGAATTCCTCCTCCTACTACAAACGGAAGCATATGGGAAACACCGTTCATCAGATGTGTATAAATCTGATGTCCTTTGGAACCTCTACTCTTCTGTGCCGGTTCAGACACACCGTTTTCTGCCTGATAAACAGCCGCATTTCCTGCCATCGCCTGCTCTACCAACTGATCTGCTTTGCTGATTCCGTCTGAAACCTGCACATTGATCAATTTTTTCCCGTGAAAACGATCCATGGGTACTTTTGTATCTGCTGCCACGATAATGCAATCTGCTTCTTCTATCTCCTGAGCTGTCAATACATTCTTGGCTCCGCCGGAGCCTCTGGTCTCCACCTTGACGAAGCATCCATGCTCCTTTGCTGCTTTTTCCAGACTTTCTGCTGCCATGTATGTATGTGCAATACCGGTCGGGCATGCGGTCACTGCCAGGATATGGACTTTAGCACTCATTTCTTTTTCTGCATCCGTTTCAGATGCCGCTTCTTTCTCACCTAAATCAGGTGCTTCTTCATCCGCCTCATCCACGATCTGCAGAAACTCCTCCGGGCTTTTGGCTTCCTGCAGCCGCTGTGAAAAGGTTTCATCCATCAGCAATACGGACAATTTACTAAGTACATCCAGATGCACATTATCGTCAGTATTAGGAGCTGCGATCAAAAAGATCAAATGCACCGGTTCCCCGTCCAAGGCATCATAATCCACGCCATCCTTCACAACCATAGCCGCAAGTCCAGGCTGATCTGCAAAAGAGCCTTTTCCGTGTGGAATCGCAATTCCTTCTCCAACACCCGTTGTCCCTTCTTCTTCCCGGCGGTATACTTCTTTTCGATAAGCTTCCGTATCATTGATCTTACCGCTTTTTGCCATCAACGCCACCATCTGGTCCAGCGCTTCACTTTTTGATTTCGGAGAACCATTTAATGAAATGCTTCTCTTGTCCAACAATTCCGTGATCTTCATTGTTTTTCCTTTCCGCGTATCGCTTTTTCTTGTCTCTTTGTTTGTAAGTTCTTGGTTTTTAAATTATTATTTTTTAATACTTTTAAAGACTTTTATAAATCGCTTCCGCTTCTGCTTTCGTCGTCAGATTCTCTGAAAACGCGCTGGCACTCCCGGCAGAAACTCCCATTTTAAAGGCGTGGCTGTAATCCTTTTTCTCCAGATAACCCGCCACAAAACCGGCCACCATAGAATCTCCCGCTCCGACCGCATTGACCAGTCTGCCCTTCGGGGCTGATGTTTCATAGAAACTTCCGTCCTCTGCCAACAATACTGCGCCTTTTCCTGCCATGGAAACCAATACATTTCTTGCCCCCATCTCCTGCAATCGTTTTGCATAGGGTTTGATCTGATCTCGCTCTGTCAGCGTTACACCAAAAATTTCTCCCAACTCATGATTGTTTGGCTTAATCAAAAACGGATGATATTTCAAAACATTCAGCAAAAGCTCCCCTGTCGCATCCACTACACATTGAATCCCTCTGCATTCCAGCTGCTCCAAAATATCACTGTAGATCGATTCCGGCATAGACACCGGAATACTGCCGGCCAAAATCAAGGTGTCTCCCTTTTCCAGCTGATCCAATCTCCCCAAAAGCTTCGCCAGCTCCTGTTTTCCAATCTCAGGTCCCTCGCCGTTGATCTCCGTCCCGTCGATGGAGCGCAGCTTTACGTTGATCCTGGAAAGTCCTTCCTTCAACCGGATAAAATCAGAACAAATCCCTTTTTCTTCCAGCCGGCGTCGTATCTCTTCCCCTGTAAAGCCGGCGATGAATCCAAGAGCCGTATTCTCCAGTCCCAGATTCTTCAAAACGATGGAAACATTGATTCCCTTTCCGCCGGCAAACATCTGCTCTGCACTGGTTCGATTGGTAAGGCCCAACCGGAAATCCGGAACGTCCACGATATAATCCAGACTCGGATTGAAGGTTACCGTATAAATCATTCGTTTCACCTCCGTATAGTTATCTTCTCAACTTGTGATCCTATTATACTTTCAAATTCATTCAAATTCAATCAATCTTTTTCACAAAATATGCACTTTATTTTTGTTTATATTTCACAATCATTCATATTCGCTCACAATCTTCCTCGTCTGCCATAAAAAAGCAGCCACAACAGCACCCTTGCCCCGCAGGTTTTCAAAGCAATACAGTGATAAAACACGCTTTGCGAGTTTTATCCGCTGATCAGCGGTCGTCAAATACTGCCATGCAAGCATGCCGTATTTTCC
>CAKRWZ010000002.1 GCA_934418295.1 uncultured Mediterraneibacter sp. | reverse complement strand
TTCTCTTATCCGGCTTTTCGCACTGCTTCAATGTGCTGCAGGATACGTTCCAGCAAATGATAAGCCGACAGTTCCATTTCTTCCTCCGTCGCCCCTGCTTCCGGCGGAAGCGCCAAAACGTGTAAGACGGACATCTCCAATGTCATCTCTGTCACTGCAAAAGCCATGCTGCAGATTTTCCCATCCACTTCTACCTCTGCGTGAATATCGCCGATCAGCTTCTGCTCATAACTGCCATGCAGTTCCTCCAACACGTCAAACACCGCATAAACCACCATCCGGCGCGGGCAGGCAACCAACTGTTTCAAAGCAGCCATCCTTTTCTTCCTTTCAGACTCTCTGAGCTTTTGACCTTTTGACTTTTTTCCATCTTTTGATTTTTCTGACTGTTTTCTGTCCCATTTTTACAATGGACGGAGCGTCTGCAAAACCTGTCCCCAGAGATTGATCGTGGCCTCCTGGTTGGCTTCACTGGTCCAGATCGCTGCCACGCAGCATTTCCCGTTGATATCTGCCGCCGCATAACTGTACAGATAGGAATTCAGATGATAATCCCGAAATTGCCAGGTAACGCCGCCGATTTCTTTCGTGTAAGGATCCCCTACAGTCGTTGAAGGATTCGAGCTCATCCCGCTGTGGAAATATGCCATTGCTTCCGACGCATTTGATGCGTACATATCTGCCGTTTCGATTTCGATCGCCGATTCTTCCGCCGTCGGATATACTGCCACATACTGCAGCGTACCACTGCTTATTTTGGAAGATTCTTCCTGAACACCGCCGGTCGCCTGACTGCTGTCGCAGATAAATTTTACGCCGGCTGATTTACTTGCATAGGCCTGATAGGTCACATCCACTTTCCCTTTGCTCTGGAAACTTTTGATGATATCATAGATCTCCTGCTGCCCGTCTTCGTCTCCCTTCAGATAGGCACCAGTCACAAAATAACAACCGAACCCGTTCTGTCCGTCAATGGCCATTATGATCATTTCGATCTCGGTTCCCTTGTCGGTCTCCCCTTCAAAGTATATCTGATAAGCACTTTCACCGTTTACCTCGTCCGCTCCGGCCGTCAAAATCTCATAATTTTTAAAATTTTCCACCTGTGCTGCATACTGGTCGAGAATCTCTTCCCGATAATTTTCTACGTCTGCCACCGAATAGATCGGCATTCCCATATTCCAGATAAAGCTTGCTTCCACCGCTCTTCCTTTCTTGGAATCCGTATAGGTAAATCCATCCTCACTGGCCGTATACCCGGACGGTACAGAAATCGTTGCGTTTAAAATCCCCAGATCCTTTTCTTCCATTTGGCCGCTCCAGGACGAGTCAGAATCGGAAGGAGTTTGAGCTGATTTTCCGGAAGATATGGAACCGCCTCCCGTTTTTGCCGCCGTTTTTTTATTGCCGGAGGTCAGCACCGGGATTAAAACAGCCAAGGCAATGATCAGCAGCAGCGCCCCTCCTGTCAAAAGCTGCATAGAACGACTTTCCTTTAATTTCTGCAAAAATCCTCCCCGGCTCTGTTCTGTTGCCTCTTTTTCTCTGTTTTCCTCTTGATAACGCCTGGACTTTTTCTGCACGCTTTCCGTCACTTTCCCGCCAATCTTCAGCTTTCCGGAAAGTGCATCCATAAACTGCGTCATATTCGGGAAACGCTCTTCCGGTTGGATCGCCAATGCTTTCATCAATGCCCGTTCTGCCTGCTCCGGTATTTTCACCCCCAGCTCATGCGGACTGACGATCCGGTCCTCTCGGATCCTTTCGATGGAGTCCGGCGGCAGGATCCCTGTCACACAGTGATACAGCGTCGCCCCCAATGCATAAACGTCCGTCCATGGTCCTTGATTGCCATGGGTAGAATACTGTTCCTCCGGCGCATACCCGTGCTTCAAAATGACCGACACGCTTTTTCCTTCTCCCATAGAAAACCGGGCTGCCCCGAAATCCAGAAGTTTGCTTTCTCCCTTTGATGTAATATAAATATTATCCGGGCTGATGTCCCGATGGATCAAATTCATAGAATGCACCGGAATCAACGCCTCCATGATCGGCTCCAGTACAGCCATCGCCTGGCTGTAAGGGATCTTTCCGCCCTGCTCTGCCAGATATTCTTTCAGGCTCATCCCTTCGATATATTCCATTACAAAATATGCGGTATTATTCTCTCTGAAATAATTCTGAACCGATACAATATGCGGAGATTCCTGAAGCTTTGCCAGGATCCTGGCCTCATCCAAAAATTTTTCTTCTCCGGCCCGGTATTCATTTTCCAGTCGGCCTGTCAACGTTACCGTGTAGCGTTCCGGGCTTCTGGTTGCCATACCCGCAGGCATATATTCTTTGATGGCCACCTTGATTTCCAGCGTCAGGTCAAACCCCAGATACGTGATTCCGAAGCCTCCGATTCCCAGGACCTTTCCCACCATATATCTTCCGTTTAAGATCGTTCCCAGCGGAAGTGCCAGAAACGGCTGTTCTGCCGCCTCATCGAAGCCGCAGTATGGGCAGACCCCCGGATCTTTTTCCCGGAAGCAGCCATAACAAATACGCTCTATATCCATTTATCCTCCTCCTTGATTCCGGCCAATGCCCATATTTCTTCTCCCAACCGGCGCACTCGTTCAAAATGGCGGATCGCCAGTGCTTCCAGCCATTCTTTTGCATTTTCGGCTTTCAGAAATTCCACCTGGATCTCCAGGGGATCTATACAAAATCCCCTGCTGTATGCCAAGACGCCTTCCTCTGCCTGAAGAACCGGACTTTTCTGATCCGCATCCCACTCCTCCGGCTTTTCCGGACAGAGGTTACCGGTCGCATCCAGCCGGTAAATGGCTTCTGCATCTAAATCCTCCCAGCGCACTTCCGCCGCCGGCGCAACGATCCCCTGGGACAAACAATACCATTCCATGCCCGTCACTCCTTCGTCACCGCAAACCGGTTTGCCGTGTCGCACAGGTAGAAGGTATCTCCGGCTGCCAGCTTCTCTGTAACCTGGGCCGCCAGCTTTTTCCCGTTTCCAAGGAAGGTTCCGTACGTAGAGCCGTGATCCGTAAGCAAAAAGCATCCTTCCGAAGCATTGTAAGCTACCTGGCAATGATTGCCGCTGATTCCCGGCGTTGCTTTGTCAAACACAATGTTGCAGGCCGACGGATCACGCCCCAACACAACGCTTCCTTTCGTCAGATCAAAGGTCTGTCCGGCATAAGCTCCCGTCACACCGCGCAAAACTGCTCTGACCCCGTCTGTTTTGGCTGCCTGTACTTTCCCTTCCGGTTTCCGACCTATCGGAGTGCCGTTCTTTGCTCCTGCAGAAGTCGCTGATGAAATCTTTCCGCTTTTTTTCTCCTGCATAAACAATACGGCTGCCCCTGCCAACGTCAATACCGCCAGCGGAAGGAACAGATACGCCATCCACGGAGCACCAAAACCGCTGCCTGCCATCGTATAATCCAGTCCTTCGCTGTCCAGGATCTTGGTCAGTTCATCCATGACAATGGCATAATTCATTCCCAATTCTGTTCCGGTCTCCGGGTCGATGGCACCCAATGTATTGATCCCGATCACGTTTCCGTCTTCATCTACCAACGGACCTCCGGAATTTCCGCCGGATATGTAAGTGTCCATCTGAAATGCCGAATAGCCCACTCCCGACGGGTTCATCTGTTTGCTGACGATTCCTTTGGTCATGGTGATATCCGATTCATCATAGGTCAGATATTCCTGTCTCTGGGAAGAAGTTCCCGGATAACCCAGCGCGTAAGCCGTATCTCCTGCCTCCACCTGGTCGGAAGCTTTCAGACGCAGTGCCGTTCTTTTGTCTGTGGCAGTCGGAAGCTTAAGGATCGCCACATCTTTCTCCGCCGGATCGGAGTAATATACCACCTGCGGCACCATAAAATCATTCTCTGCCACCGAGAAATATACCCGGATCACTCCACCCGTCAAGTGCGCATATTGTACAACGTGTCCGTTAGTTACAATATATTGTACATCTTTTCCGGGTTTTCCGATCGCCCAACCTGTTCCGGTGGCACTGTAAACATTACCTGCATCATCCTGAAATTCCGTGTAAATAAATACGACTCCGTTTCTCGCCTCATTCGGTGACGATTTTCCGCCGGAAGTGATGCCGATCACTCCCAGCACCATGCTGAGCACACCTACTGTCGCCAAAAAAATCGCGATCAGCTGTTTTGGTGATGTTATTTTCTTTTTCATCTTTTTACCCCCACTTCTCCTTCATCGTTTTCCATTTCCTGCTTTTCTGTTTTTTGTTTTTCTGTTTCCTGTTTTCCATGATATTTCAATACGATTGCCGTATAATTATCCTGATTTGGTTTGGCTGCTTCCAAGATTTCTTTTTCCATCCTGCTGCAGCAGTTGAACGGATCTTCCTTCATGGCTTCCCGGATCTGTTTCAGCGTCAACGTGTCGCTGACCCCGTCCGAACACAGCAGAAGGGTATCCTCGGGCTGCAGCACAAACGGTTTTCTGGTGGCATCTATTCGCAAGACTTCTTTTCCGATATATTCAGAAAGCGCTCCTGCCTGTGGGTCTGCATAGGCTTTTTCCGGCGGAAAAACTCCTTCCAACGCCCTCAAAAGCAGTTCATTGCGAAACTCCTGCCGAATATTTAAAGCATATAAACTGCCGTCCCGCAATAAAAACAGATCGCTGTCTCCCACGCACCAGAAAGAAAGCTGATTTTCCCGGAGCAATGCTGCCACCAGGGTCGCCCCTCCGTGTCCGCAAAACTGCCGGTAAACGCTTTGGCTGATCTCCCGGATTTTCTCTTGTATGACAGAATCGTCTTTCCATGGAAATGCCGAAAGGATCTCCGCCACAGTCTGTCTGGCGATCCGACCGCCTTCTGCCATGCCGCCCATCCCGTCACAAAGCACCGCCAGGATCCCTTGCTCTTCATATTGATCCAACTTAGAAAGCGCGAATGCATCCTGCTGTTCGGTGCGGCTTCCCATTCCCTGAAGATTTGCCGCCTCCAATTCCGGGATCTGTGTTTCCAGCCTGCAAGTAGCGGTCATTTGGGATACTCTTTCCGTGCCTTCTTCCTTTCGATGTTCTTTCAGGCTTCGTCTTTCTTTCAGCCACGCCCCAAGCCTGCTCATTCTTCTGCCTCATCCCAACGGAACTGCTCCCCGCAAAGAGGTAAAAACAATAACTGACTTTTTCCTACTTCAATCACATCATATGCATGAAGGGAGCGTACCATTTCCACCTGCTCATCATTGCAATAGGTAATTCCTCTTCCCTGCCCCGGTGATAAAGAAAAGGTATTGTGTTTTGCATCATAGGTCACCAGCGCATGGCTTTCTCTGGAAACGGTATCATCATCTGCCAATGTAACGTCCATAGCCGCCGCCCTTCCGATAAAGTTTCTGCCTGCGACCAGCTTGTAATCATTTCCTTTATGCGGACCGGCGATACAGATCAAAAATCCCACTGCCGGATCCATCCCGATCTTTTTCTGAATGATTCCCACCGTTTTGCCACGGTCCAATTCCGTCGCTCCCCCTCCCGGGATCGCCGCTACCGTTTTCCCGATATCGTCAGAGACCGGAGACGCCGAAGACACTGCCATTGTTTTTCCTGCTCCCGACTGCTCCTGGCAGTAAGGGCAGCTCTCAAACCGCTTCTCATCATAAAAATGTCCGTTATCACATTGTTTCATCTTTTTCCTCCTTTTTGCAGCAATTTTACTGCACCTGTTTTCCCGGAAGCCTTTCGTTACCGGTTTCTTAATCCCATATTTTACAGATTCTTTTTCCCTTTTCCAGAACGTAACTACGCCAAAATAAAAAGACCAATGTCCCAAACATCGGTCTTTTCGTGAGACATTTGTCTCATTTTGTCTTTTTTTCAGTTTTTTCCGCCCATTTTCAAATTTTAATTGCGTTCTTTCGCCCTTTCGGCATATAGTAAAAGTATCAACTATCAACACAAAGGATCAAAACAATGAACGTAACACACAAAAAATCTTCTTTTCCATCATTTTCTAAATTCGTCCTTTCGGATCTGACGCAGATTCTTCTTTTCTTTTTCTGGCTTTTTGCCTTTTTTTGTATTGCCCGCATTCTCTTTATATCTGAGTTATTTTCGCCTTGTCTTTTTGCGATCCCGGGTTTTCTTGTATTCCCTTTGCTTCGTCGGATCAGAAAACGTTTCGTTTCCCTAGGCGCAATACTCTTTTTCTTGTTTTTCGCCATTGCAAGCAACTGGAATTCTTTTTATCTCATTCCCGCTTTGTTCTTTTTCGGTCTTTGCGGAGCGCTTTTGCATACAAACTTCTGCCTTTCCTTTTCCCGGCCGGAATACATGGGACGCATTCTCGGCTTCTCTGCCGGATGTGCTTTGCTTTTGTTTCATCTTTTAGCAAGCCTGTTCCAAAGATTTTTCTCTCTTCAGGCCGCGGCACTTTTCCGGATTTTATTGACCGCCGGAGCCACATTGCTTTTCATCACGGCACTTTTGGCAGAATTTCTTCCTTCCGAAAAAAACAGCAACCTCTTTCCGGAAAACAGCCGCAAGACAGAAGTTTTTCCGCAGGCCGCCCCCACAGGCAGCACAGAACGCTCCGACACAGCCTTGCGGTTCCCTTTGCTCTTCCTTCTGATTTGCGGCATCGGAATGGCCGTCTTTTACGGAAGTGTCCTGCAAACCGCTTTCCTGACAAGCTCAACTATGCCGGCAAATATATCGGAAACTCCCCTGTCAATTTTAACTTCTGCAATTTCAACTTCTGCAATTCCGACCTGGATGCGCTGTACTTTCTGGAGCCTCAGCCTTTTCGCCGCAGGTCTTCTTTCCGATCTGCACACGCGGAAATTACTGCCATTTCTCACGATCTGCACACAGATACCGGCGCTTCTTTTACCGTTTTTTGTGTCGCAGGCTCCGGCTGCTCTGCTTACAGGTCTGACTGCCCTTTGCATCAGTTTCTTCTTTCTCTATATCTCCATCGAATTTATAGAGCTGGCATGCGACACCTCCCATCCTGCCCTTTGGGCCGGCATGGGGCCGCTTCTCTGTTTTGTCTGCCTTTGTTTTGCTCTTCCCGCAGACAATCCTTTGTCCCTTTTCTTCACTGCTTCTTCCGGCAATACCAGTATATTTAGCCTGTTCGCATATATTCCTGTCTGTACTTTTATTTTAGCGATCCTTTATCTGCGGGATCTTACAGAATTTGGCTCCGCTCAGATATTTGTTCACCGCAGATCCCAAAAGACTGCCGGAAAAACTCCGCCGGCAAATGAGTCCGATTACCAACAATGGTTTGCCGAAAAATACCATTTCACCGAACGGGAAACGGAAGTCTTTCTCCGGATGATCACCACCGAAGAGGGAATCCAAGAAATGGCCGATGCACTGTTTATCTCCCGACGTACCTTTCAACGCTATATTACTTCTATTTACGAAAAAACCGGCACAAAATCCCGCATGGGTCTTTATCAGCTCTACATAACTACCAGAAGCGACAACCACTGATCAGCGGTCGTCAAATGCTCCCATGCAAAAAGATATGAGCAGAACTGTAAGATCTGCCCATATTTCTGATTCTTCTTTTCTGTTATAATTTCCTTTACTCTTCTTTTAACCTTGCAAAATTAACACTGCGCATCCGTCAGGAAGAAATAAATCAACAATGCGCCAAAACATGCACTATATAAGATATCTCCGACCAAAAGTCCGCAAATGGACACTGCAAAGCCAAACAGCGTCACCAGACAGATGATTACCGCTGCTACTTTCTTGGAAAAGATCATAATATACTTGATGCACAGCATTGCAATACCGACCATGTACGCAAACGCAGCCACCATGAAGACTCCCTGCATAGACGCCATTGCTTCATAATATCCTCCGAGGAACATTACCGTACTGCATAAAACGCCCAAATAACCGATTCCTGCAATCAAACCGCCGATACGGACCAGATTATTCTTTGCAAAACAAAGCTGACCAAACAAAAAGTATAGCATTAAAACTCCGCCGGCCAATGCCACGATATAAGCAAGCCGAATTCCTGTAATATCCCCTTTCGCTATATAAGCCGGACTATTGAGCAGGGTGATGAGTGTTGCGATCGCATTTACGATAAAGCCGACACCCCCGACCAGATGTGAGTATCTTTGAGCCATGAACATATCCTCCCTCATTCTTTTGTTGATAGTTCTATTATAACAGCTTGAAAGACGGTTTCCAAGAAACATTTCATAAAGAACACTGCTTTTTGGAAGATACTGTTCGCTTTACCCCTATTGGATTAATGTTTCCTCCGTTCAAAAAGGGCTTCCCGAATTTCGGGAAGCCCTGATATTGCTATCGCACTAATATCAATTATGATTACTCGATGATCTTAGCAACTTTTCCTGAACCTACTGTACGTCCACCTTCACGGATAGCGAAGCCAAGACCTTCCTCCATAGCTACCGGGTGAATCAGTTCAACTGTCATCTCTACGTTATCTCCCGGCATACACATCTCGATTCCTTCCGGAAGTTCGCAAACGCCTGTAACGTCTGTTGTTCTGAAGTAGAACTGTGGTCTGTAGTTGTTGAAGAATGGTGTATGACGTCCACCTTCATCTTTTGTCAGAACGTATACCTGGCAAGTAAATTTCTTGTGGCATGTTACTGTGCCTGGTTTGATAAGAACCTGTCCTCTTTCGATTTCTGTTCTCTGGATACCACGAAGCAGAGCACCGATGTTATCACCAGCCTGAGCCTCATCAAGAAGCTTACGGAACATCTCGATACCGGTTACAACTGTTTTCTTAACATCCTCATGGATACCGATGATTTCAACTTCGTCAGATACGTGAAGTGTACCACGCTCTACTCTACCAGTTGCAACAGTACCACGTCCTGTGATGGAGAATACGTCCTCTACAGGCATCAGGAACGGTTTGTCTGTATCACGCTGCGGATCCGGGATCCATTCGTCAACAGCATCCATAAGTTCCATGATCTTGTCTCCCCACGGGCCATCTGGCTCTTCCAGAGCTTTCAGAGCGGATCCCTGGATGATCGGAGTGTCATCTCCCGGGAATTCGTACTCGTCAAGGAGTTCACGGATTTCCATTTCTACCAGTTCAAGAAGCTCATCATCGTCTACCATATCACATTTGTTCATGAATACTACGATGTATGGTACACCAACCTGACGGGACAGAAGGATATGCTCTTTTGTCTGAGCCATAACTCCGTCTGTAGCAGCTACAACCAGGATAGCTCCATCCATCTGTGCAGCACCTGTGATCATGTTTTTAACGTAGTCAGCATGTCCCGGGCAGTCAACGTGTGCATAGTGACGTTTCTCTGTCTCGTACTCAACGTGAGCTGTAGAAATCGTGATACCACGCTCTCTCTCTTCCGGAGCTTTATCGATGTTTTCAAAATCTACAGATGCGTTACCTTCTACTCTGTGAGAAAGTACTTTTGTAATAGCAGCTGTAAGAGTTGTTTTACCGTGGTCAACGTGGCCGATGGTACCAATATTTGCATGTGGTTTTGTTCTTTCAAATTTAGCTTTAGCCATTTTGAATATCCTCCTTAATTCATTGCCTGTCAAACAGGCCTACTATTATTTTCGATTTTACTCGGCTATCTCTGATTATATTTCAAATCCTACGCATTTTCAAGCCTTATTTGCGCTTTTTCCGCTATTTTATGGCGGTTTTCCTTAGTCGTTTTTGCTGGAAAGTATCTTTTCCTGAACAGACTTCGGAACCTGCTCGTAGCGTTCGAAGAACATGGAATAGTTTCCGCGTCCCTGAGTTCTGGAACGAAGATCTGTAGAGTATCCGAACATCTCTGACAGCGGTACGTAAGCACGTACGATCTTGCCGCCGCCGAGGTCATCCATACCCTCGATACGTCCACGACGGGAGTTGATATCACCGATAACGTCTCCCATGTATTCCTCAGGCATTGTTACCTCAACCTTCATGATTGGCTCAAGAAGGATCGGGGAACCTTTCTTCATAGCATCTTTGAATGCCAGGGATCCTGCGATATGGAAAGCCATCTCACTGGAATCGACTTCATGGTAAGATCCGTCGTATACGTTTGCATGAACGCCTACAACCGGGAATCCGCCAAGGATACCGGCTTTCATAGCTTCTTCGATACCCTCTCCTACTGCCGGGATGTATTCCTTCGGAATTGCTCCTCCGACAACTGTAGATTCAAACTTGTAAGTTTCCTCACCATTGACATCCATTGGTTCAAATTTAACTTTACAATGACCATACTGTCCGCGTCCACCGGACTGTTTTGCATACTTGCTGTCTACATCAACCGGTTTTGTGATGGACTCTTTATAAGCAACCTGCGGGGCACCGACGTTTGCTTCTACCTTAAATTCACGGAGAAGTCTGTCTACGATGATCTCCAGATGCAGCTCACCCATACCTGCGATGATGGTCTGTCCTGTTTCCTGATCTGTATGAGCACGGAATGTCGGATCTTCTTCTGCAAGTTTTGCCAGAGACTCACCAAGTTTACCCTGGGAAGCTTTTGTCTTAGGCTCGATCGCAAGCTCGATAACCGGCTCCGGGAATTCCATAGACTCAAGGATTACCGGGTGCTGTTCGTCACAGATGGTATCACCTGTCGTGGTAAATTTGAATCCGATCGCTGCTGCGATATCTCCGGAATATACCTTGTCCAGCTCCTGTCTCTTGTTTGCGTGCATCTGCAGGATACGTCCTACACGTTCTTTTTTGCCCTTTGTTGCATTCAGGATATAAGATCCGGAATTCATAGAACCGGAGTATACACGGAAGTATGCCAGCTTTCCTACGAATGGGTCTGTCATGATCTTGAATGCCAGTGCGGAGAATGGCTCTTCGTCAGAAGAATGTCTGACGATCGGATTTCCGTCTTCGTCCACACCTTCGATCGGCGGGATATCTGTCGGTGCCGGCATATATTCGATAACGGCATCCAGAAGCTTCTGTACGCCTTTGTTTCTGTATGCGCTTCCGCAGCATACCGGAACAGCTGTACACTCACATGTAGCTTTACGAAGAACTGCTTTCAGGGCATCTGCAGAAGGCTCTTCCCCCTCCAGATATTCCATCATCAGATCATCATCCAGCTCACAGATCTTCTCCACCAATTCTGTATGATAAAGTTCTGCCTCATCCTGCATATCTTCCGGAATCGGCACTACGGAAATGTCATCGCCCTTATCATCGTTGTAGATGTAAGCTTCCATTTCCATCAGATCAATGATCCCCTGAAAATCATCTTCTTTACCGATCGGCAGCTGAAGACAAATTGCATTCTTTCCAAGTCTTGTCTTGATCTGATCTACTGCATTGTAGAAATCTGCACCCAAAATGTCCATCTTGTTGATGAACGCCATTCTCGGTACATTGTAGGTATCTGCCTGACGCCATACATTCTCTGACTGAGGCTCAACACCGCCCTTTGCACAGAAAACGCCGACAGCACCATCCAGTACACGAAGAGATCTCTCTACCTCTACCGTAAAGTCAACGTGTCCCGGGGTATCAATGATGTTGATACGATGTTCCAGAGCGCCTGCCTTCGGCTTTGTGTGGTCTTCCAGAGTCCAGTGGCATGTGGTTGCAGCGGAGGTGATTGTGATACCTCTTTCCTGCTCCTGCTCCATCCAGTCCATGGTAGCAGTACCTTCATGTGTATCTCCGATTTTATAGTTTACACCGGTATAGTAAAGAATACGCTCTGTCAGCGTGGTCTTTCCGGCATCAATATGTGCCATAATACCGATATTCCTGGTTCTTTCTAATGGATATTCTCTTCCACTCAAGATATCTCTTCCTCCTATTAGAATCTGTAATGAGCAAATGCCTTGTTAGCCTCTGCCATCTTATGCATGTCTTCTTTTCTCTTAACAGATGCACCTGTATTGTTTGCTGCATCCAGAATCTCATTGGCAAGTCTTTCTTCCATTGTTTTCTCGCTTCTCTTACGTGAAAACATTGTCATCCAACGAAGCGCCAGGGCCTGTCTTCTGTCAGCCCGAACTTCGATCGGCACCTGGTATGTGGCACCACCGATACGTCTTGCCTTTACCTCGAGCATCGGCATAATGTTGTTCATAGCTTCTTCAAACACTTCAATAGCCGGTTTGTCAGCCTTTGCCTCTACTCTTTCAAATGCTCCGTATACAATCTTCTGTGCAACACCTTTTTTACCATCTAACATAATGTTATTGATAAGCTTGGTCACGACTTTATTATTGTAAATCGGATCTGCTAATACGTCTCTTTTCTGAGTATGTCCTTTACGTGGCACGGTCCTTCCCTCCTTAATCATTCTGCCGGGTTACCCCGGGATTAATTCATCGGTACTCACATGTGTCTCCCTATGCATGTGCTCGCGGCCGCGATCTGTATCTATCTTCGGCCCGCCTTGTCTGCGGGCTTCGCACTATCCGCAACCTACGATATTCATAGTTCTGTTTGTGATACGATTTTTAATTTTGGTTTCTGAAAACTAGACCAGAATTTATTTCGCGTCTTTTGGTCTCTTTGCGCCGTATTTGGAACGGGCCTGTCTTCTCTTTGCAACACCTGCTGTATCCAATGTACCTCTGACGATATGATATCTGGTACCCGGCAGGTCCTTTACTCTTCCTCCACGGATCAGAACAACGCTATGCTCCTGAAGGTTGTGGCCTTCACCCGGAATGTAGCTTGTTACTTCAATACCATTGGAAAGACGTACTCTGGCGATCTTTCTCAGAGCTGAGTTAGGCTTCTTAGGTGTAGCTGTCTTGACTGCTGTACAAACGCCTCGTTTCTGAGGTGCGGATACATCTGTAGCACGTTTCTGAAGAGAGTTGTAACCCTTCTGAAGAGCCGGTGCTGTAGATTTCTTTACAGAAGTCTCACGTCCTTTTCTGACTAACTGGTTAAATGTTGGCATTTACGTTTCACCTCCTATGATACTTTCGTTTCCCCTGTTTTTTAACAGAGATGGTTGCAGATAATTGTATGACAAATTATCTATTTTTGCGCACAGAAATACAGGGTATTTGCATGCACGCTAAAATAGTGTAGTATGTTTCCCCCGGAAAGTCAAGGGGTTTCCCTTCGAAACTTGATAAATTTTATTATTCTTTTTCTTTCCTTTTATTTCCACTCCAGACGGTGCAGACGGCCTTCCTTTTCCATGCCGGCAAATCCGTTCTGACGCAGTGCTTCGTATAAAACGATGGCCACCGAATTGCTCAGGTTCAGGGAACGGATCTCTTCCAGCATCGGAATGCGGATGCAGTTTTCCTGGCTGGCCACCAAGAGCTCTTCCGGGATCCCTGCGCTTTCCTTTCCGAACATAATATAAGAGTCTGGCTCATAATCCACTTCTGTATACACTTTTTTTGCTTTTGTCGTCGCCATATAAAGTTTGATACCGGGATTCTTTTCACAAAAATCCCGGTAATCGATATATGTGCGCACATCCAGATCTGACCAGTAATCCATACCGGCCCGTTTCAGAGCCTTTTCATTCAGGCGAAAGCCAAACGGCTCGATCAGATGGAGTCTGGTCCCTGTCGCCACACAGGTTCTTCCGATATTTCCTGTGTTGGACGGGATCTCCGGCTCCAGCAGCACGATATTTAACATTCTTTTTCTCCTTTAACCTCTTTTTTCCCGCAGCTCTTTTACAAATTCTGCCAGGCGTCCCAGCGCTTCCTTCAGGTCTTCCAAAGAATACGCATAGGAAATCCGCAGGAACCCTTCTCCACTTTTTCCGAATGCAGAACCGGGTACAACGGCCACCTTTTTCTCCTGCAGAAAACGTGTAGCAAATTCTTCAGATGTCATGCCGAATTCTGAGATCTTCGGGAAGGCATAAAATGCGCCCTCCGGTTCAAAGCACTCCAGTCCCATGTCTGAAAAAGCTTTCATCAGGAAACGTCTCCGCTGATTGTAAGCTTCCCGCATTTCCGCCACTTCATCCTGGCAGTGGCGAAGCCCTTCAATGGCAGCATACTGGCTGTTGGTCGGCGCACACATGATGGCAAACTGATGCAGTTTGATCATTTGCTCCAGAATTGCCCGGGGACCGCAGGCGTAGCCCAGTCTCCATCCCGTCATGGCAAAGCCTTTGGAGAAACCGTTGATCACGATGGTCCGCTCCCGCATGCCCGGAAGGGATGCAATGGAAACATGCTGCGTTCCGTAAGTCAACTCTGAATAGATCTCGTCGGAGATCACATACAGATCATGTTCTTCCACAAACTGTGCGATAGGGCGCAGGTCTTCTTCCGTCATAATGGATCCCGTCGGATTGTTTGGAAAAGGCATGACCAGAAGTTTCGTCTTCGGGGAAATCTTATCTTTCAGATCTTCCACCGTCAATTTAAAAGCATTTTCATTCTTCAGAGGCACGATCACCGGCTCGCCGTCCGCCATAATCGCACAAGGCAGATAGGACACATAACTGGGCTGAGGGATCAGCACTTCATCGCCGGGATCCAGCATACAGCGCATGGCCACATCGATGGCCTCGCTTCCGCCCACCGTCACCATGACTTCTGTGTTCGGATCGTAAGTCACATGGATCTTCTCCTGCAGATAACGGCAGATCTCCACCCGCAGTTCTTTCAGGCCGGCATTGGCGCTGTAAAAGGTTCTTCCTTTTTCCAGGGAAAAAATACCTTCCTCCCGGATCCGCCACGGGGTATCAAAATCCGGCTCACCTACTCCGAGGGAAATAGCGTCTCCCATTTCATTTGCCACATCAAAAAACTTTCGGATGCCGGAGGGTTCAATTTCAATAATCTTTTTGGATAACGGATCTCTCATTACAGTGTCACCAGCATCCTTTCCGATTCCTTTTTAGAAACCATAATCGTACCGTGGTCTTTATACTTTTTCAGGATAAAGTAGGTTGCTGTACTGATAACGGAATCTAATGTAGAAAGCTTTTCGGATACAAACTGGGAAACCTCCCTCAGCGATTTACCATCCAAAGTCACCAGCAGGTCAAAGTTTCCGGAGATCAGATAAACTGCCCTTACCTCCGGATAGTTATAAATACGTTCTGCGATCCGGTCAAACCCCTGCTCTCTCTGAGGCGTCACCCGCACTTCGATCAACGCAGTTACCTTATCTGCGCCTGCTTTATCCCAATCGATCAACGTATGGTATCCGCAGATAATTTTTTCTTTTTCCATCTGTGCCATTTCGTTTGCAACCGCCACTTCATCCGTTCCCAGCATGGTTGCCAATTCGCCTAAATCTACCCGACTGTTTGTTTCGATATATTTTAAAATTTCTGTTCTTATCTCTGTACTCATTTTTTTCTCCTTTACATCTGTTTTATGGGACAACTCCCGGACATTTCCCGTTTTCTCCAAAGCACCAATTCATCCGGCGCCGGTCTGTCCAGGTAACGTTTTTCTGACTGGCCCAGGATCACTCGCTCTGCCGCCTCTGTCGTGACCCCGAGCTTTTCGGCTCGCGCGCCCGCCGCCCGCAGTACGCCAAGCAGCTTATCCTCTTGTTGCGTCAGCATCAAAACGCTTCCCGCTGAAGTCATCTGATAAGGGTTCAAATGGAAATATTCACAGATCTCTACCGTTTCCTGGCAAATACTGATTTTCGAAAGTGCCGTCTCCATCCCGGTTTCTGCTTCCTCTGTCAGTTCCCAAAGCGACGCGAAAATGCCGCCTTCCGTGATCTGTTTCATCGCGGTCGCACCGCTTTTTCTCGCCATCTCGATCCACGGAACCGCATACAGCTGAGAATTCAGCCGTTTGGCCTGCTCCAAAAAAGCAGGGACAAAACGCTTTGCAAGCTCCGGTTCTCTTTCATCCAACACTCGAAGAGCCCCTTCCAGCCCCACCGTTCCCAGCAAGATGATCGATTGGCCCGCGCCTGCTTTTTCTCTGTTTTTATCTTCCTGCGAATTCTCCGGTATTTTTCCTCCGACCGCGGTCACGCTGACCACCGGCAGATACGCCGACGGCAAAACCTCGGCATCGATATTGATCCGGACAACCTGTTCCTGACACACTCCCGTCTCCTCGCAGAGCGCCTTTATGGCTTCTGCCGCCTGCCGCAGCCAATTTTCTTCCGCCGTTTCCGGAAGCAGCATCCGAAGAAGGATTCCTTCCGGCCGGGCGCCCTTGATTGCCAATTCGTTTAAAACGGACAGGATCCCGCAGCACGCCGTCTTGGGAGATGCGCCGGAAACGCAGGTCGAGACCGTCACCACTCCGGTACTTTCCGGACATGCCGACGTCGATAAACAGCCGCAGCGACCTGCGACCCGCAGCACTTTTCCGATATTCTTTTTCCACACCGTTTCCGTTATCTTTCCCAATCTCATTTCGTTGCCCTATCCGTTGCTGAATTTTATTCCGTTCCTTCCGTCTGGCCTTCCTGCTGCTTATAAACCGCATTCTTCACCTGGGTCTCATCCTGTGAAGCGATGGCGGCCTGGATCTTGCTCTTCCACTCCGCATCATCCGTCACCGTACCGACGCCGATGGTCTTCTTTGCCGAAGCATAATAGCTGGTGTTGACCACATCCCGGCTGACTTCTTCGCCGTCCTGATAAACCACTTTCCAAAGCTGTGCCGTCCGTCCGGTCCGTGCATTGCTCATAACCCGGTAGGTGCCGGCAGCCTCGTCCGTCTCCACAAACCTCAGCCCCTCCGGTTCTTCCGTCGCCAAAGTCTCACTGATAAACTCCAGCGTCCGCCCGGAAGAACGGGTTTCTTTCCCGTAAACATTAAAAGTCAGATAGCCGTTTTCCAGAACACTTTCCAGAAAGATCGGCGTTTTATAATTATTTACAAACTTCAAATCTTTTACATCATCGGCTATGGCCGCATCCATAGACGGCTCCACGTAATCCACCAGCATCGAGTGCGGCATACGTTCCGTGATCTCTACTTCTGCAAACAACAAAGCATTGTAAAGGGTGGACGATACCTGACAGATCCCTCCGCCCATACTCTGTACCAACATGCCGTTTGCATAAGAACCGGACGTCGTATACCCCTCTTCTTCTGTATACGGTTCCATGGCTGCATTGGCCGAGAACTCTTCCCCCGGCATCACGATGCTGCCGTTGATATGTGCGGCTCCCGCTTCTATATTTGCAACGGAGCCTGTTGCCGCTGCCCCGTAATATGTCTGAAACGTCCCCAGCAGATCCCCGATCTCTTTCAGATCCTTCCCCTGGATATTCGGCTGTCTCACCGCAGAAGTCAGCTCCACGCTTCCATCGCCGCCGTCCCAGGCTTGATTCAGATACTTTGTGATAGTCTGAATTGTTGCATCTATGTCTACCTTTTGCCCCTCTTTTCCCTCTGTGATCACCATTTTTCCGTTCTCTCTGCGGATGGAGGCATTTACCGGCTGCTGAAAAAGCGGTTCACAGAGCTCTTCCAACGCCGCTTTGGCCGTTTTTTTATCCAATGTCAGCCGTGCCGGGATCACGCACTTTTCTTTTTGGGTTTTTTTGATCTCCCGGTAACGTTTGCAAAGACTTCCCTCTTTTCCGTATGCGGCGGCTTTTTTAGCCAGCTTTTTCGCATCCTGGGAAATCCCCAGTTCTTTATAAGTAGCCGAAGCGCTTTTTCCTTCAGAGGCCGTCAGTGTCAGGATGCCCTTTTGCTCCGTTTCCAGCTGCTTATTCAAAGCTTTCTCTGCTTCTTTTTCCGTCATGCCGCTCACGTCCAACCGACCGATGTACACATTGTCCAAGATTTTTCCGTTGTCATTCTTTTTGACATAGATCAACAGATAAAGCTCCAGGAACAAAAACAAAACGCCCGCCAAAAGCAGGGTCAACAGGATCCTCCTGTTCCGCCGTCTCCGTTTTCTGATCTTCATCCGCTGCTGTCTGCTCCGGCTGTTTGGGGCCGCCGTTCCCCTTCTGTCATTCCGATTCCGTGATGACATATCTCACTTCCTTTGTAAAGCACACCTTATCTCTTCATTCCCACTTAACAGCCGGCCAACAGTTAGCCTGCCAAATAAGGAATGATCATCGTACCGATCATTGCCACTATCACAACCAAAATAATGATCGCTGTCAGTTTTCTGTATTTTTTATTCATATCTTTTCCCTTCTTTCCCCTAATGAGTTTCTATTTTATACTGTTTACCCCACTTTTTCAAGAAGCATTCTCAGATGGTTACTTCCTGTATCCTGGCCTGTCCGGTATAGGGATTGCGGTGGCGGTAATCAAACAAATATACCGTCCCTTCTTTTCGTTCCAGATGGGTCATTTTCCGCAGCTGCTTTTTGTCATAGCCCTCATAATCTTCCAGATAAATACGTTCCTGTGCCTCCCGGTCATAAAAGACCGCCGCTTCTTCCTTCCTCACGGAAGGCTCCCCACAAAATTCCGGACGGCTTTTCGCATTTTCCCGCAAATAAAAATCGAAGGTCATAAGTTCTCTGTAAAGGTCTTCCTCCTCCGGAGCTATTTCCCGTACAAAAGACAACAAGATCTCGTATCTGGCGGCTCTGGCATGATTGACTTCCAGCAAATGTCTGCCCCGGTAATAGTCTGCCAATGCCTCAAACATCCGGAAAGGACTTTGGAAACGCTTTTCCAGCTTCGGCAGCGTGCAGGCAAACTGTCCGCTGTTATAGTAGACCTCCACCATCTCTTCCACCCGTTTCAGCGCCAGAACCTCTCCGTAAGACAGCCAGTTCGTCTTCAGCACCTCAAACGGCGGCCGTTCCTGCCACACCACTCCATACTGCTGCGCCTGCTCATACATTCTGGAACCCTTCAGCACCTTTAAAAAGCCCAGCTGTAATTGTTCCGGGCGAAGGGCGTAGACGTCGTCAAAGGATTTCCGAAAGCTTTCATAATCCTCAAAGGGCAGTCCTGCGATCAAGTCCAGATGCTGATGTGTATTCTGACACGCCTTGACCCTGGCCACCGCGCTTGCCACCTTCGGAAAGTTCATGGTCCGTCCGATCTCCCGGATCGTATTCGGATTGGTGGACTGCACACCGATCTCCAACTGAATCAGCCCCGGCCGCATTTTCGCGATCAGATCTATCTCTTCCTCACGCAGCAGATCCGCCGAAATCTCAAAATGGAAATTGGTGATCCCGTTGTCATGCTCCGTCAAATAACGCCAAACCGCCATGGTATGCTCGTGATTTACATTAAACGTCCGGTCCACAAATTTGACCTGTGGCACCTTTTGATCCAAAAAGAACTGCAGCTCCGGAAGCACCTTCTCCAGACTCCGAAATCGCAGACACTTATCTATAGAAGAAAGACAGTAGCTGCAGGAAAACGGACAGCCCCTGCTGGATTCGTAATAAATGATCCGATGGGAAAACAGTTCCATATCCTGATATACAAAGGGAACTTCATCCAGTGAGATAGCCGGCCTCCATGGGTGGTTTTCGATTTCTCCGTCTTCTCTCCGCCAAGTGATCCCCAGGATTTCTGTCAAAGACGTATTTTCTCGGAGCGCCTGCAGCAATTCCAAAAAGGTCTGCTCCCCTTCCCCTTTCATGATCCCGTCCACCTGCGGATACTTTTTCAAAAAAGCAACCGCATTGTATGAAACCTCCGGGCCTCCCAGCCAGATTTTGACTTCCGGCAATACTTTTTTTACCTCTGCGAGGACTTCCCGAACGCAAGTAATGTTCCAGATATAACAGGAAAAGCAAAGCATATCCGGCTTTTTTTCATACAGATCCGCCAGGATCCGGTCTATCTGTTGATTGATCGTATATTCACAGATCTGAATGTCCACGTCCGGAAGCCGGCTGCCCGCATAGCTTTTCAGGCTGTACACCGCCAGATTGGAATGAATATATTTCGCATTGATCGCAGCTAATAAAATCCGCATATATGGTATCCTCTCCTTCGCACTTTATTGTACGCAACTTTGCATCGGAAAGCAATGCCCGAAGCATTGACATTTTCCCCGAAACACGCTAAAATAGGTCCGTGCAGCCGGGGTGGTAGCGGTGCCTTGTACCTGCAATCCGCTATAGCAGGGGTGATATTACGCAGAGGGCTCTGGTTTTCAGGGCTGCCTCCGGAAAGTGGCGTTGATATCCGAGTCTCACGCGACGGATGTCTGCGAACCGTGTCAGGTCGGGAACGAAGCAGCACTAAGCAGAATGTTCCGGGTGCCGTGAGGGCGCTTGGGTTGAGCTAACTGCCGGAGTACCGTCTGGGAATCCGGGTTCGAAGCGTAATGCACAAAAGAGTAAAATCCATCGAAAGAAATCCGTTCCTTACATTCTGCAGGAACGGATTTTTGCTTTTCATCCATACATATCGCCTCTGAAATTCAAAGCCGTTTTCAACTCTTATCCGAAACAAATCCAAACCCCGCCGCCTCCGAGACCGGAAGCGAAAAGACAATCGCTCCCGCCACAGTACCCGGTCCTGCTTTTTCGAGCACAGAGCGCATAATAGCCGCTTTTATTTCTGCCGCAGCCACAATCAACACAACATCTTTTTCATCTGCGATTGAAATATGATGAAACTTTTGCGCGTCCTTGGATCCCGTACCTTTTCCATGTATTACCGTACCTCCGCGCGCCCCTGCGGCACGTGCGGCATTCATAACCACGTCCGTAGTGCCTGCATTTACGATTACCACAATCAACTCATAGGCAAACTTCTCCGGACGGGTATATTTTACTTCTCCGCTGCCTCCACTCAAATAACTCACTGCTTTCCCTCCTCCTACGCTTTTTACAGGCACAGCGACTGTAATCCCGTGACCCGGCACTCCGAGATGGAGTTTTCTTTTTTGCTCGGTTATATATTCGGTACACCTTTTGCCGGCAGCGATCGCCATGAAGATCCTTTTGTCGTGTGACTCTATCCCAAGTAGCTCCAGCATACTTTTTACCGCCGTCCCTTTTCCGTGAAAAACGACCGATACCGGTATCTCTAGCTCGGCACATATTTCGGTCAGCACGTCCTCTGCTGACGGATCAATTATCGTCAAGATATAATTCATAGAGTATCCTCCCAAAGCTCCACAATATCCAAATCTCCGTATATCTCTTCCGGCTGAACCGACCTTTTTATCCGTCTTTCATAGATACAGCCTACTGTTTGTATGGAGATGAGCGGCATCATCGCCACTGTTGCCACAACTCCGAAGGCATCCCGCAGTATATTGCCGCCACCGGCCACACTTGCTCCCATGAAAAATTGAAGCATAAAGGTTGCTGTCATAGGACCCGATGCAACTCCGCCAGAATCAAAAGCGATAGCTGTATAAATATCGGGAACAAAGAAAGACAGAATCATCGCAACAGCATATCCCGGAACAAGAAACCACAAAATGGATATTCCCGTAAGAACCCTCAGTGCTGACAGTCCCATTGCAGCTGCGATGGCAGAAGACAGGCTTAACTTTATAACCCTTCCCGGAATGGCTCCTGCGCTTACCGTTTCAATCTGCTTTTCGAGCACGGCCACCGCAGGCTCAGCCGATATAACAAACCAGCCAAGTAATGCTGACAGCGGTATCAGAAGGTATTTTGCCCCCGAGGAAACGATTGCGCCGCCGAGATGTACGCCCAGTGATGAAAATCCCACATTAACCCCCGTAAGAAAAAGCACCAGGCCCACATAAGTATATAAGATTCCGATCAGTATTTTTACGAGACTGCGTCGGTTCATCTTTATCAGAGAAATCTGAAACAGGAAAAACACTGTAATGATCGGAAGAAGCGCTATGGAAGTTTCTTTCATATATTCAGGGATCACCGAAAAAAAAGTATGTCCGATTTCGGTGCTGTTTTCAAAAACAGTGCGGCTAAAATCAGTCGCAGCGTCACTGCCCGGATTAAAAAACCCGAGAAGCAATACCGCAAGTATCGGCCCGATCGAGCAAAGCGCGACAAGACCGAAGCTGTCTGCCTCAGCGCGGCAATCACTCCGGATATTGGATACACCAACCCCCATGGCAAGAATGAAGGGCACCGTCATAGGACCTGTCGTCACGCCACCAGAATCGAAACCCACACCCAGAAAATCTCCGTCACAAAAAACAGCAAGAAGAAAAATCAATGCATAACAGCCGACAAGAAGCCAGCGAAGCGGCACTCCTGTAAAAATACGCAGCATACAGACCGCCATAAAAAACCCCACGCCCGCACCCACAGTTATAAGAAGAAGAAACGCATCGATATGCGGCACCGTCTTGGCTAGCACCTGCAAATCCGGTTCTGCCACCGTAATAGCAATACCAAGCACAAAGCTGACTGCAAGAATCAATGGCATGTTTTTTGTCTTGGTAAGTGCAGTGCCGATTTTATTCCCGATAGGGGTCATCGACTGCTCCGCTCCAAGCGAAAAAAATCCCATACCGAATATAATGAAGACCGAACCGACGAGAAAGGCCAAAAGGAGCCCTGATTCCGTCGGTATGACACACAGGCAAAGTATCAGGACAATCCCCGCGATCGGCACTACAGACAGTGCACTTTCTTTCAGTTTTTCTATTATTGATGTATATCTTACCATGCTAAATATCTGTTTAATATTTTTTACCTCCCGAATATATATCTCTCATTTGATTTATTATGTCATGCTTTTTCAGTGAATACAAGCAATTTGGACGGCTGCTCTTCATTCTCTTTTATCCCGGAACCTGCCTGCCCTTAAGTCCTTAAAAAAGTCTTTCATCAGCCGGCTGCATTCTTCTTCCAGCACACCCGTTGTCAGCTCTGCCTGATGGTTAAAAGCATCCATCTGCAGCAAATTCAAAATTGACCCTGCACAGCCCGCCTTTGGGTTCATGCAGCCTACCACGACCCGTTTCAGTCTGGACTGCACCACCGCACCGGCACACATTTGACAGGGCTCCAATGTCACATACATGGTACAATCTTCTAATCGCCAGTCCCCCAGCTTTTTTCCGGCTTTTTTTATAGCGATCAGTTCGGCATGCGCCAAGGTATTATGATCCGTAGTCCTTCGGTTATATCCCCGTCCGACGATTTTATCCTTATATACAATCACACAGCCGATGGGCACCTCCCGTATGGCATAGGCTTTTTTCGCCTGCCGGATCGCTTCTTTCATGTATTTTTCGTCCTGCGTCATATCTGTACCCTCTCCTTTTTCTCTCTCTATCATATCGGAATTTTCCTTCCGAGAAAAGTTCTTTTTCTGAAAGAACCAGAATAAATTATAGCAAAAACAGCCGTGAGGTAATTTATGCAGCCTGTTATCTGCTATGTTTATGAATATGACGGAGACCGTCGGATCCGAAACGCCGGTTTTCTAAAAATCCAGCCAAAGAATCACGGAGTTCTTCTCTATTTCCATATCCGCTCGCCTCTGTTCCGCGCTCAGTCTCCCTGGAGTATTTATGCTTTCCGCTCTGACGGCTCCTCCTGCACACTCTATCCCCTTTTGAATGTTTCTGTAGAGAATCAAAGCTTCCGCATGCAACTCTCTCTGGATTCTCTCCGGCTGACCGACCAGCTGACCCTGGACGACATGGACGGTTTTTGGATGTGCAATCCGCAAAACCTGATGCTGGCAGCCGCCTGGAAACCCACCTTTGTAGATTCCACTCGTTTTTCTGTTTACGAGGATGCCGGCAAGCTTCCTGATTCTGCCGACGGGGAACCGGAGGATGAGCCCCAAAATGACCCAGAAGATAAAACAGCCGAAGAACCGTCAAACGAATCCCGCTCAGAAACATCGGAGGAATCATTTGCAGAAGCACCCGAAAAAACGACGGAGGAATCATTTGCAGAAGCACCCGAAAAAACGACGGAAGAGGCACCGGAAGGTCAGACAGGAGGAAAAGCCATCGAAGCCGCAGAGCTTCCGCAAATGCAAACCACCACTTCAAAAAATGTCCGAAAAATATGTCGAAAGGATCTCACTCTGCTTCCGAGAAGAGACTGGAGTCTTTCCAACAACAGCTTTTTGCTCCACGGCTGTCACAATTATCACCATCTGCTCTTAATCGAGGAGGGGCAACAATTGTTTTTAGGCGTCCCCGGTGTTTATGACCAGCGGGAGGCCCGCGCCGCAGAGTTATTTGGATTTCCGCTGTTTTCCTCAGAATACGTTCCGCTTTTAGATCTGACGCCGGAAGAAAAAAGCGAAACGCCTTCCTTTGGACACTACCTGCGCAAAATCCGAAGAAATTAAGACTTTCTTTTCCGTTTTCCTTTCCGCTATACTGGAGATAAACATTTTTTATTTATTATGAGACCAAACACCACTCTGTGGCATCTAATAAACGTAACTACAAAAAATCCAGCCGGCGGAAAGGTAATTTACTATGACAAAAGAAGAACTCGGAAATTTGATTCTTTCATCAGAGACGCTGATGTACCACACCGCAAAATCGCTGCTTTGCAACGATGCGGACTGTGCAGACGCCATCCAGGAAGCGATCGTCAAAGCCTTTACCAAACGGGACTCTTTAAAAAACGACACCTTCGCTAAAACCTGGCTGATACGGATTCTGATGAATGAATGCTATTCCATCATGCGGAAAGAGAAGAAAATGGTAACATTGGAAACAATCTCTGAAACAAAAAGCTATGAACCTGCTGATTACTCTGATCTTTATCAGGCCGTTTCTAAATTGCCCGCCTCCCTGCAGCTTGCAGTCATCCTCTATTATGTGGAGGGCTTCAGCATCCGGGAGATCGCAGCAATTGAAGACACCACGGAGAGCAGTATAAAAAACCGGTTATACCGGGCCAGAATCCAGTTGAAAACCCTGCTGAAGGATGAAGGAGGAAATACCTATGAAATTAGAACAGCTGAAGGATGAATATCCCAAAACACCAAAAATGATCCATGACCGGATCCTGCAAACCGTCGAGGAACAGATGAAGGCCACTTCCGGCACGTCTTCCTCCGACACAAAAAAGGTCATTTTCGTAAAAAGATCCTGGAAGAAAACCGCAGCTTTTACCCTGGCAGCGGTATTGACTGTAGGCGCCACCGCCTTTGCCGGCTCCCAAATTTATAAATGGTATACACAAAAAGAAGGAAACTATGGTCTGAAGATCAACGGAGTGACAGAAAACACATCTGCACCCGAGCAGATACCGGTACTTTCCGTTACACCGGCCTATCTTCCGGAGGGAATGCAAAAAGCACAGGACGGCTCCGACAAATATTCTTTTTCTTCCACCCCAAACCAGGGCGGGCTCTCCATGTTCATCTTCGCTATGGACACCTCGTTTTCATCGGACACGCTTCCTTTGGCAGACACCCATGTGACCAGCTCTGAAGAAGTGGAAATAAACGGTCAGAATGCACTTTATCTTGAGTTTAACCGGAAATCTAACGGTCAGGATATCGTATTCGACAAAAAAATTTATATATCCTATCCTGAATATTGGCAGATCCTGGAAATAAATCTCGGCGCTGATATTTCCAAAGAAGACGCTTTGAAAATCGCACAAAATCTGAAGGTTTCTCCTACCGGGAAAACCCAGAGTCTCAGCGAACAGGTTTGCTGGAGTGATATGCTCAACAATTTCGAAAATGCCAACCCTGAAAAAGGAAGCGATACAGCAGATCTGGCTAAAGAAGAAAAAGCTGCTTCCAAATTATTGAACACGAGCGTCAAAGGCTCCCACAAGGTCGGAGAGGATTTTCCGCTTTGGTTTACCCTCACCTCTTCCGCAAAACCAAATGAGCTTTCCACAGCAGACGACTCCATCCATGCAAAGGTTTCAAAGGTGCAGGTGGCCGATGACCTCTCGCTTTTGGACAAGACTTATATGGACGATCGGCTCCTGGCAGCAACAGACTCTGACGGAAAGCTGGTGAAAAACCGGATCCAGTACATCCAGTCCGGCGACGGGATCCACACATTAGACAAAACCCTTTATACTGAAGAAGTTCCTTTGAAACTGGTTTACCTCACAGTGGAATTCACCAACACCGGAAAATATGATCTAAGCGACATCTGCTACTATGCCCGTTTTGAATCCGTGATCAAAAAAGACGGAAAATACGTCTTTTACGACCGGGCCGCAGAAGACGGAAACGACGACACAGACACGATTATAGACAGCGGATACGCTTTCGATGCCGAAATGGATTACTATGACATAACAGATTCCTCAAAGGGAAGCGGGAAAAATTACATTTCCTCTCTGAAGCCGGGCGAGACAAAAATCATCCATATCGGGAAATTAGTCAACGCCGACGAACTTGATAAGCTTTATCTTAACCTTTATAACGGTACGGAAGAACTCACACCGCAGCACATCGGCTATGTTGATATCCGCCGGTAAAATCTCCGACAGCCTGTAACAGCTGCCGCATCACCTTCTTTTTTCGTGATGCGGCAGTATTTCTTTCTGTTTTCTTTATTGACGAATGTTTTTCCTTTTGATAAAATAATTTTGGGAGAAAATAATGAATTTATGAAGCAATTATTTTGTTTCATATATAACTAATAAGGAGGTTTTTAACTTATGGGATATCTCACCTTTGGAGAACAAGTCAAGATCGTACTGAGCCGAAAGGGCATGACGATTAAAGAATTAGCAGAGAAAATCGAACAGATAACAGGGAAAAAAATGTCTCGTCAGAATCTGACACAGCGTCTGGGACGTGACAATTTTCAGGAGCAGGATATGCGTATGATCGCCCAGATCCTGGAATGCCCTTTTACACTTGATATTATGGCCGGAGCAGATCCGTCTTTTTCCGTTGCCGCAAAAGCGCCTGAAGCAGCCTTCAGCCCTGCTGCAGCAACTGTTTCGGCTGCAACGCCGGCAGCTCCTGTAAACGCCGAAACAAACGACACGCCAAATACCGACACAATTCCGGAAGAGGAACGAGACATTACCATCGGAGAGCTTTATGACATCCATCAGGAGCTGACCAAAATGGAAACCGGTGAGATTCCTGCGGAAACCATCCAAAAAGAGCTGACCGATGATGAAATTTTACAAGAGGAATTTGAAGAGGATCTGGAAGACGAAGATTCCGGTTCTGATTCCGGCAGCAACAGCGATTTTGAACCGATCCTTCACCGAGATGATGAAAAGGAAGATTTAACCCTCGGTGAGACCAACCCTTATACCGGCCACGAATACCAATCCAACAGCGTCCGTATGCACCCGAAGCGCATCGGTTACGTACAGGTCTATGACCGCTCCAAGCACGGCTGGACCGATATGACCGAATGGGCATTCCTGGGCTATCAGGAACGGAAAAAAGCGTTGCTCGGCAAAAAATACGAACCGCCGATCTATCTGGACTGATCCCCGCTTTTTACAATTCATTTCAAGAAAGGACTATTTATTACTATGGATTGGAATTCCCTGCTTTCGGCCGAGCGGATCCGCCAGACACCCACCTCAGGCACCATGCCTTCTCCAGGCGATCTCCGCAGCGCATTTGAAAAGGATTATCACCGAATCATCGGAAGCGCCTCTTTTCGGCGCTTACAGGACAAAACCCAGGTCTTTCCGCTGGATAAAAGCGATTTTGTCCGCACACGGCTGACCCACTCTCTGGAGGTGTCTTCCTTTGCAAAATCTTTGGGACAAAACATCGGGGAGCATATCCTGACCTGTCGACAGGATCCGGGTTTTACCCCTCGCATGAAAGAAGATATTTGCAATATTTTACAATGTGCCGGACTCATTCACGATATCGGCAATCCGCCTTTCGGACATTTTGGAGAGATCGCGATCCGGGAATGGTTCCAGGCGCATCTTCCCCTCATGACCTTTGACGGAACACCTGTCACAGAGCTTCTGTCAGCGCAGATGCTTCACGATTTTTATCATTTTGAAGGAAATGCCCAGGCGTTCCGCCTGGTCACAAAGCTGCATTATCTGGTGGATGAAAACGGTATGAACCTGACCTTTGCTCTCTTAAATACCATCATCAAATACCCGGTTTCTTCCGCCGAGATCCAGCCGGAGGCACCGGATATCAAATTGCACAAAACCGGCTACTATTTTGCTGACCGCGCTCTTTTTCAAAAGATTACAGAAACCACCGGTGCCAAGGCGAACCGACATCCTCTGGCTTTTGTTTTGGAGGCCGCCGATGATCTTGCTTATAAAACTGCAGATATCGAAGACGGATTCGTCAAAGGCTTCTATTCCTATCACACACTGCTCCGGGAGTTGGAAGCACTGCAAACCTGTTTCCCGAATCCGGAATTCCAACCTATGGACAAGCTTCAGGCACTCTATCAGCAAGGCCTGGATAAGCAGGTGCGGGATCCGGAGGCTTACGCTTTAAAAAACTGGATCGTCCGTGCCCAGTCCTTCCTGATCCACTGTGCCACAAAGGGCTTTACCTCCCACTATCCGGAAATCATGGCAGGCACCTGGATCCACGATCTGTTTTACCAGACCGAAGGCGAAGCCTTAATGGATCTTTTGGGGGATATGGCATACCGCCGTATTTTTGCATCCAGCACCATCTATAAAATGGAAATGGTGGAGGCTGTGGTTCTCAATTTTCTGCTGGACAAATTCGTTCCGGCCATCCTTTATTATGACACCGACACGCCGCCAAACACCATCGACCTGCGGTTTATTTCCTTGATCTCCGACAATTACAAAACCGCTTACCGTTTCCATTCTGCCGGAAAGTCCGATGCCGAAAAGCTGTACCTTCGGCTCCTTCTGGTTACCGATTATATCTGTGGCATGACCGACAGCTACGCTAAGCATCTCTATCAGGAACTGTCCGGAATGCAGACCGATATGCAGGTCAACATTTGATTTTTGACTTTTTTGCAAGCTTTATTGTCCTAAGACGTACTCTTCCAGCGTGATTCCCTGCTTTACGATCTCCTGTGCCGCCTCTGTGCCTACATACCGGAAATGCCAGGCTTCATAATTGCGTCCCGTCACATCCTCTTTTCCGGACGGATAACGCAAGATGAACCCATATTCTGCGCAATGCTCCTGCAGCCACTTGTTTTCTTTCGTGTTCGCCTGCTTTTCGTCCAGATTCTGATAGTCACCGGAGACAATATCCAATGCCAATCCGGTTGCGTGCTCTCCCGCCCCCGGCAGCGCCACAGATTTCAATGTCGCCTCGTAGGCATCCAGATAACTCAGACCGCTTTCCGTCTCCAGTTCCATCTGGGTGTTGAACAGCTTCTTCTGCTGCTCATTATCCAGATACGCAGACGTAATCACAGGGTTCAATTCCTCCGCCCGGGCAGCCTCCAGCATCTTCTTTGCTGATTCTGTCACACGGTAATCCAATTGAAACTCCTCTTCCACCGTCTCCAGCTTTACTTTAAAGCCTTCGTCCAAAGGATACTCCTTTCCCACCAGCAGCAGATTCCAGTCTGCGTCTTTTAGCTTTGCCTTTTTCCCCTCTGTCGTCTGACCCAGCTCTTTTTGCAAGGACTCCGTTTTATCTTTCTCCTTTTGGAGATTTTTTGTATATGTATCTGCCGCTTTTCCCGCTTTCCACTGCATCAGGATAAACACGGCGATTGCTCCGATCAGCAATCCCGCAACCACACCCATTATCCCGGCCGCCTTGCATGCCCGATAAAGCTTTTTCTTCATCTGTGCTCTCTTTCTTGCTTCCTGTCTTCTCTGTTCCTGCATATCTGTCCTCCTGCACTGTCTCCTGTGAATCTTCTGGGCAGTCCCTCAATCGGTTATTGATCCAGATATCTTACTTCAAAGGTTTCAACGGTAATCGGCTTATTGAACAAAACACCTTCTGCATACTCATATCCCAACTCCTTTAACACATTCAACTGATCCTGTGTTACAACTCCGCTGGCAATCAACAGCGTACCCAGCTGACGGCTGATTTGAAGTACAGCTTCTGCTACTATCTGACACCGGCGGTTGGCTACAATATTTTCCACAATGCTGTGATCCAGCTTTAAGGCATCAAACTCCATATTCTGGAGTACAGACATGCTGGATTCCTCAGAGGCAAAATCTCCCAGGATCACCCGGATGTTGCTGCGCCGGATCTGCTCGCACACTTCTGCCATCATAGAAGCATTTAATGAATCTCTTTCTTCTGCCACTTCTATCAAAAGATATTCCGTCGGCACATGATATGCGCGGACATATTTCATCAGCTCTTCTACAATTCCTTCCTTTTGCAAGGTGATGCCGGACAAGCGTACCGTAATCGGAACCGGCTGCACTTCTCTCTGCATCCAGTTCTGCAGGGTCTTACACACCTGTTCAAACACGTAAACATCCAGATAGCCGGAAAGCTTTGTCTGTTCCAAAATATCCAGATATTTTTTTGGATCTATGATCCCCATGTCCTCATGGTGATAACGCACTCTGGCCTCTGCACCGGACAATATATCTGTCTGGATGTCAAACTCCGGCTGCAGGCAAACAATATAACGCCCCTTTTCAATGTCTTCCAGCAAGTCTCTCTCGATGATCGGACTGTGATCCTCTTTCTTTTCCCTGCGATAATACTCCTGCTTCTCTTTCCGCATCATCTCTTCTGCGCTTTTTACCAAATCCGACACGTTGATCTTCGCTTTTTCCCAGACATATCCCATGGATACCAGGTCCAGGCTGATATTGTCCAATCGTTTTTTCACGCTGTGGATCTGTTTCATAAAACTGTCGTAAGAAACCTCTTCGCTGAAAATCAGATATTCATCGCCTGTCATACGAAAGACCTGACAGCCTTTGAAATAATCTTCCAGCAGCTCGGCCACTCTTTTTACTACCTCATCTCCGTATTCATAACCAAATTCCAGATTAAACTTTTTAAGGCTGTTTACATCCACAGAAACAACGCCCAGAGATTGCAGTGATTCATTCTTCTGCTCCTCCTGTGCCATATATTCCACATAACTGTTTCGGTTCAGAAGTCCTGTCAACTCGTCATGGTAGCTGAGATACTCCTGTCTTTTTTCCATTTTCTTTACTTCCAGGATCTGGCTGACATAGGGACCCATCGTCTGAAGCAGCTCCAATCCGCATCCGCCGCGGTGCACCCCCGTGACTGCCAGGACACAGCTGCGCCCGTCAGGCATTTCCCAGGAAATACTGTAATCTGATCCATTCAGATCCACCAGATCCTGCCGCATCCAACGTGGGTATTCTTCCGGTGACAACATCCGGATCTGTTCCTTTTTCCCCGGCCATCCATCTGCACACCACTCATAGATCACCCGAATCTCTTCCGCATCTTTTTCCACATAGTAAGCATAATCTGAATCGTAATAGTCGCGGATCTCATTTAAGATCTCATTCATAACAGTGCTGATCGACTGATTAGTATATATCTTTTCACCCATTGGTGTTTCCTCCATCCCTCTTTCGGCTTTTTCTTCTCTTTACTCGTGCAAAACGCCGAAACGATATATCCATTTTAGTATACTCCTATTTAAATTGCAAGAATGTAATCAAGTAAGCTGACACTTACTCGCTTTGCACACAAACACTTCTCTTGAAACCTCCGTGTTTTTGCATCTGGCAAATTGCATCTTACACAAGTGTAATGCAGCCTTCCGGATTTGTGTGACAAATGAAAGAAGGTACAGCCTCTTCCGCCGCACCTTCCCGACAAATTTTCTGTCTTTTCCTGCAATCTTTTCGCCTAAAATTCTATCTTCCGCAATCTTCTGCATCAGAATCCATGTTTTTATTCTGACTGTTCTTGTTTTTTGCTGCAGCGCTTTTTGCCGCTCTGTTTTTAGAAACGGCATTTTTATCCCGTACCTCTGCATAAGATGAATTTAAGTTTCTTTCATTGCTGTCATTTTTACTCATAAAATTTTCCTCCTGCAATTATTTACTGCACAATTATTTTGTCACTTCGGAGAAATTTTATGCATTCAAAAGCATTCAAAACTTTAAAGAAAACATTATTTTTTGCCTTGATTTTTTTCTTTTCCTATATTATACTAGCTTGTGTAGAAGAGTAACTTCTACAACCCCTTATTAATTATTTATACTCCCCTCAAAAGACCGATGGCTCCCCCATCGGTCTTTTACTTATATGGTAACGAATCAAAATCCGAACTTACTCAACATTTTCACCTTCTGCTTTCCCAAATCCTCACGATCAGAAGTGCTGCCAAAAGCGGCACCAGAACCGGTGCAACAAAGCGGATCAAACCTGCTACTGCAGAAATAATCCCCACGATAATCAAAATCAAAAAGATGAAAAACAGCCAAAATCCAAAGCGAATCTTTCTCTCGATCCGACGCAGCTCTTTTTCTGTCTCCTCGGAAAGTTCCTCGTCATCGTCATCATCCTCATCCCCAGGCCAATATCCGGTTCCGTTGTCCGGATACGGATCCTGATAACCGCTACTTTGATATCCGGTGCTTTGATAGCTCCCACTTTGATATCCTCCCGGAGCGTTCGTAATATTCCGCGCAATAGCCCAAGGATCACCCAACTCTTCCAAAATCTTTTCTTCTGAAATACCCTTTCGTTTTTCTGCCTCTATATACTCTCTGTAATACTGCACATTTTCTCTTACCCCCTGCTCATCCAGGTCGTTTTCCAGTGCTTTTCTCAGTTCCTGTAAAAACTCCGTCTCCGTCATTTTCTACCTCCTGCTAAAAAGATCCGACAGATCATTTCTTTGTATGCATGGCAACAATAACTAAAAAAGATCCACCGGATCTTTTTGTCGTATGCTTGGCAACACAAAAGGGCGAAAAACGCCCTTTTACAATCACTCCTATACCTCAAACAGCAAATCGCCGTAGGATGGCATCGGCCACATTTTTTTATCCACCAGCATTTCCAATTTGTCCACCGGCGCCCGCAGCGCAGCCATTGCCGGAATCACTTTTTCATAATAGAAATGTGCCTGCTCTTCACAATCTTCTTGGGATGAGGCCTCCTCTGTCAACGCTTCCAGCACCTTTAATGCCTCTTTTGCTTCTTTCAGCAAACCGGATACCTCACCCAAAAGCTCTGCCTGTACCACAGCATCTGCCCCGGCCTCTTTTACTGCGATCACAGTGTCTGCCAATTTCTTTGTATAATCGATCACCGCCGGAATGATCAGCTTGCTCGCCATGTTCGTCATCGTGCGGGCTTCAATATTTACAACCTTTGAATACGATTCATACTGAATTTCCGAACGGGACTCCAGTTCAGTCTTCGTAAAGACTCCAAACTTTTCAAACATTGCAACAGACTGCGGCGTCGTAATGGCCGGGATCGCATCCACCATAGATCGGATGTTCGGCAGTCCTCTTCTTTCTGCCTCTTCTACCCACGCCTGGGCATATCCGTTGCCGTTGAAAATAATCCTCTGATTTTCCGTCAAATATTCTTTGATCAGATCATGTACCGCTATATCAAAGGACTCTGCCTTTTCCAGCACATCGCAGGCATCCGCAAAGGATTCTGCAATGATCGTATTCAATACGATATTCGGATTTGCGATAGAATCTCTGGAGCCTACCATACGGAATTCAAATTTATTTCCGGTAAAGGCAAACGGTGATGTTCTGTTTCGGTCCGTCGCATCCTTAGAAAGATCCGGAACTGTCGTCACGCCGGTGTAAAGCTTTCCGCCTTCCAGGCTATGGGTCGCCTCCCCTGTGCTGATCAACTGCTCTACCACATCTTGCAGCTGTTCACCAAGGAAAATGGAAATGATCGCCGGCGGTGCCTCGTCCGCTCCCAGACGATAATCATTTCCCGGATCTGCGGCAGATTCTCTCAGCAAATCTGCATGCTTATTCACCGCCCGCATAATACAAGCCAATACCAGCAAAAACTGTGTGTTTTCATGGGGCGTCACACCCGGCTCCAGCATATTGATCCCATCATCCGTAACCAAAGACCAGTTGTCATGCTTTCCGGAACCATTTACTCCTGCAAATGGTTTTTCATGCAGCAGGCATTTCATCCCGTGCTGGCTTGCCACCCGCTTCAGCGTCTGCATCACGATCTGGTTATGATCCACCGCGATGTTGGCAGGTGCATAGATCGGCGCCAGCTCATGCTGCGCCGGAGCCACTTCATTGTGCTGTGTTTTGGAAGAAACGCCTACCTTCCACAGCTCTTCGTTGACATCTTTCATGAACCCGGCGATCCTCTGACGGATCACGCCGAAATAATGGTCATCTAATTCCTGTCCCTTTGCCGGCATTGCACCGAAAAGTGTGCGGCCGGTATAGATCAGATCCTTTCTTTCGTGAAATTTTTTCGCATCCACTAAGAAATACTCCTGTTCTGCACCGACAGAAGGAGTCACCTTTTGAGAGGTGGTATTGCCGAACAACCGCAGAAAACGAAGTGCCTGCATATTGATAGCTTCCATGGATCGGAGCAGCGGTGTCTTTTGATCCAAAGCCTCTCCCGTATAAGAACAAAAAGCCGTCGGGATACAAAGCGTTGCGCCTGCCGCATCCTGTCTTACAAACGCCGGAGACGTACAATCCCACACCGTATAACCTCTGGCTTCAAAGGTAGCGCGCAAGCCTCCTGACGGAAAAGAAGAAGCGTCCGGCTCCCCTTTTATCAATTCCTTTCCGGAAAAGCTCATCAGCACCTTTCCGCTGGGCAGCGGCGCAGAAATAAAGGAATCATGCTTTTCCGCTGTCACGCCTGTCAAAGGAAGAAACCAATGTGTATAATGTGTCGCTCCCTTTTCGATTGCCCACTCTTTCATCTCATGGGCAATTACATCCGCTGTCTCAAGATCCAGCTCCTTGCCCTCTTCTATTGTATTTTTAAGCTTTCCATATACTTTTTTCGGCAGCCTCTGCTGCATGACTGTATCGTTGAAAACATTTTCTCCAAAAATTTCGGCTACATTTATCAGTTCTGTACCCATTCATAATCCTCACTTTCTCATATACCGACTCTTCTATCCTGTTCTTTTTCGCTTATTAGTGTATTCTAAACTTTTCCATATAGCAAGAAAATTTTTATTTTTACTTTCTGTTCCGCTCCTTTTTCCGAAGTTTTCAGGACTTCATCAAAGAATCCTGCAAAATTTTAAAAAATTGCTTGCATAACCCCTGAAAGTATACTATAATAATCAATGCTGCAAGCAGTATTACGGCTCCGTGGTCAAGCGGTCAAGACGCTAGCCTCTCACGCTGGAATCAGGGGTTCGATTCCCCTCGGAGTCACTTAAAAAGGAAAAATCTTTTCAAAAGATTTTTCCTTTTTTGTTTTTCCAAAATTCCTTGCAAAAAAGCAGTACGGCTCCGTTTCCGGATCCGTACCTTTTTTCTGATCTATACTTTTTTACTTTACAATTTCCGCCGTTTTTTTCTGCTCCGTGATCTGCGGCAGCTTCTTTGCATCTACCATGATCTCCAGCCGTTTGCAGAGATTCTGGATACGGACATAGTCATGATCCCCTCCAAACTCTCCGTCCAGCGTCCACGGAATCTCCTGGATCGTTTCAAACTCTATTTTTTCCGCCTTAAATGTATAAATATTTTTAGACTTGAACTGCCGGCGCAGCAAGGATGCCACGATCTCATTCAATTCCAACGGATTCTTCGGCGGTTTAATCAGCATCGCCTCAAATTTTCCGTCGTCAAAGACGATATCCTTTCCGGTAACGCCTTTGAATCCTCCCACAGATTTTGAATTCGTCACCATTCCCAGAATGAAATCGTCTTCAATCACCGTCTCCGGCGTAGTCACTTTCACATGGTAAGACGGAATGTTAAAGATTCGCTTGGTTCCCTCCAGCACGTAAGCCATATGCCCCAGCACGTTTTTCATTTCCTGTTTCGTCGCATAAGACACGTCCGTAAACAGACCGAAAGCCGCCACATAGACGAATGCATCTTCGTTGAACTGTCCGATGTCGCAGGCAAACGGCGCCCCGTTTACTGCCACGTAAGCTGCATCCAGGATTTTTTTCGGAATGTTCAGGCTGCTGGCAAAATCATTGGTCGTCCCGGTCGGGATATACCCGATGGGCACCGGATTTTCCCGCTCCAGCATGGCCGTTACCGTTTCATCCAAAGTTCCGTCTCCGCCGCTGCACACCACCAGCTCATAATCTTCGGTATAAGATCTCACCTTCGCCAGGGTGTCATGATAGCACTGCGTCGGATAAATCGTCACCTCATAGCCGGCCTTTACAAAAATATCCACCACGTCTGATACTTTGGATTTCAGCGTTCCCGTTCCTGCGTTTGGATTGTAGACAAACAACAGTTTTTTCACTTGTATCCCCCCTTTGGTCAACGAAAGAGCATGTCTCCATGCTCTTTTTCCTGCTTTCTGCGAAAATCTGTACTCCGCGCTATTTGATATCTTTCAAAAACTTCTCTATACGCTCTGCAGCTGCCTCTTCGTCTTCTCCTTCAGCAATGACATCTACCGCATCTCCATCCTGGAGTGTCAGGCTCATCATTCCCATAATGCTTTTGGCATTGATCTTCTTAGATCCTACCTCTAAAAGGATCCTGCTGGAAAACTGACTGGCTTCCTGTACCAGAAAAGCGATCGGTCTGGCATCCAGACCCTTTTCAAATCTGACCGTAATGGGTTTCTTGATCATGATAATTCCTCCTTGTTTACCCTCAAATGATCTGCAATCTCTGTAATTTTCCGAAGTCTATGATTCACGCCAGATTTTCCTACCGGCGGATTTAAAAATTCGCCCAACTCTTTCAACGGAGTATCCGGATGCTCCAGCCGTACTTTTGCCATTTCCCGCAAATTTTCCGGCAACCTGTCCAAACCTTGCGTCTGTTGGATATAATGGATATCCTCTACCTGGCGCACCGCTGCGGACACTGTCTTATGTATATTAGCTGTTTCACAGTTAACTTTTCGATTCACCGAATTTCTCATTTCTTTCAAAATCCGAATATTTTCTAATTCCATCAAAGATACGTAAGCTTCCATGATATTCAACATATCTACAATCTGTTCGCCTTCTTTGAGGTAAACAACATACATCTTTTTCCGACGCACAATCTTTGCGTCCACAGAAAACCCACACATGATTCTTTGAAGCTGCTCTGCCGTTTTTTCATCTGCACATACTAATTCAAAATGATACGCCTTCCGCGGATCGCTCATAGATCCTGCTGTCAAAAATGCGCCTCTTAAAAATGCTCTCCTGCAACACTGTTTTCCCAGAAGCGGCTGTACCCCCAGAAGAGTTTTTACGGCATCATGATCTGAAATCTCGATCCGATACGAAGTATTCCTGCCGGCAGAATGGTTCCTCACAGAAATATTCGCTTCTATATTAAAGGTTTTTTTTAATAATGTAAAGCACTTTCTTGCAACTAACAGATTTTCCGTATGGAATTTTATCCCATTTTCTCCCGTATCCGTGGAAAACGACGTTCCACACATGGCGATCATCGCCGCCAGCTCCGCCAGTCTGCAGTGCCTGCTCTGCGGGATTTTTTCACTCAATTCCTCTTTTACGTTCCCCGAAAATGACATGCTCCCACCTACTTCGCCTTCGTTTTGTTATCTTTCTCAATATCCCTGTGTTCGATGCGGACTCCGTACTCTTCCCTTTCTTTCAGCTTCTCAAAAAGCTTTTCTGCCAACGTGACAGAACGATGCTGTCCTCCGGTACATCCCATGGCGATGACCAGCCGGTTTTTTCCCTCCAAAATATAATTGGGCAAAAGAAAATCCACCAGTCCCGTCAGCTTTTCCATAAACTCTTCTGCCTTGGCATTGTTCATCACATAATCCTGCACGCTTTTATCCCGTCCGGTCTGCGACCGCAACTCTTCTATATAATAGGGATTCGGAAGAAAGCGCACATCAAACACCAGATCCGCATCCTGCGGAACTCCGTATTTAAACCCAAATGAAAGGACGGTAATATACAGATTTTTATACTGCTTTCCCTCCACAAATATTTTTTTCAGCTCCTGCTTCAATTCCCGTGTCAAAAGATTCCCGGTATCGATGATATACGTGGACCGTATCTTCAGGAATTCCAGCCGCCGTCTCTCCTCGGCAATGGCAAGATCCAGCCGGCCGTCTGCCGCCAGCGGATGGGTTCTCCTGGTCTCCTGGTAACGTTTTACCAACACGTTATCCTTCGCATCAAGAAACAGGATCTCTGTCTGGATCTTTCGTTCCAAAAGCTGTCCCAGATTTGCCTCCAGCTGGTCAAAAGATTCTTTTCCCCGGATATCGATCCCCAGCGCCACTTTATCCACCTTTGGATCCGGATCCATAAACAACTCCACAAATTTGACCAAAAGCGGGATCGGAAGATTATCCACGCAAAAATAACCCGCATCCTCCAAAATCTTCAATGCCGTACTTTTTCCCGCTCCGGACATTCCTGTCACAATTACGAATCTCATCTAAAATTCCCCTATCATTTTCACTTCCGGTTCCAATTTTACCCGGAAACGATCCCAAACGATCTCTGCTACCTTTTCGATCAGCTCTAAAATATCTGCTGATGTCGCTTTCTCTTTGTTGATCACAAACCCACAGTGCTTCTCTGAAACCTGCGCGCCCCCGACCGAAAATCCACGCAAACCGGCGTCCTCTATCAGCTTACCTGCAAAATATCCCTCCGGCCGCTTAAAGGTGCTCCCCGCGCTGGGATATTCCAGCGGTTGCTTCTCTACCCGGCGGTTTTTCAATTCGTCCATGGTCTGACGGATGCTTGTCGGATTACCTTTTTCCAATTCTATGGCAGCCTCCAGTACAATATACCCTTCCTTTGCGATCCGGCTGGTGCGGTATCCCAACTCCAGCTCATCCGTTTTCATACGGCAGAGCATTCCACTGGCGTCCAGCAGGGTCACTTCCCGCAGCACCTGCTTCATCTCCCCGCCATAAGCCCCTGCATTCATCACACAGGCACCGCCCAGTGTGCCCGGGATCCCGGCTGCAAATTCAAATCCGGTCAGTCCATTGGCCAGCGCCTCTGCCGCAATTTTGGAAAGCAGCGCCCCCGCCTGTGCCCGGATCACATTTCCTTCTGTACGGATCTGCTGCATCTCCTTCTGGGTCTGGATCACCACGCCCCGGATGCCCCGGTCGCCCACCAGCAGATTGCTTCCGTTTCCGATCATATAATAAGGTATCTTTTCTTCTTTACAAAGACCGATCAGTCTTGCTGTCATCTCTGCAGAATCCGGCGTCACAAAAAACTCTGCCGGTCCGCCTGTACGGAATGTCGTATGTCCGCTCATCAGCTCCTGCTTTTTCACCTTGCCCGGCGCCGTCTCCTCGAGCCTCTTTTCAAAACTTTCCATCTCCATGTCCGTTCTCCTTTGATCGTCATTTCATCTGATACAAACAGTGGCTAAAGTATACACTAAAATCAAAAGAAAGTAAAGAAACCCGGGCTTTACGAAATCCCCTTCCTTCTCCCGGAGGGTTGCAAATTTATGCCAAATGCGGTATATTGTTTCTGATAATCTTTTCTGACGGAAGCCTTGATTTTCGCAGAAACCAATTGTTTTTCTATAAAAAGGAGTGAACAGATCAGTGGACCCCAGTTCCGCCATACAAATCATAATTTTAGTTATCTTACTGTTTTTATCCGGCATTTTCTCTGCTTCAGAAACTGCCATGACGACGTTTCATACGTTCCGCATCCGTGCTCTGGCCGATGACGGAAACAAACGTGCAAAGACCTTGCTGGACATCACAGAAAACAAAAGATCGAAAATGCTGAGTGCCATTCTCATCGGCAACAACATCGTAAATATTTCCGCGTCATCTCTGGCCGCCACTCTCGCCTACAAATCCGGCGGATACATGGTCAGTATCGTGACTGCGGCTCTTACTTTAGCCATCCTGGTTTTCGGAGAGATCACCCCCAAAAACCTGGCTGCGATCCATGCAGATAAGCTGGCTTTATTTTTTACCCCGCTCATCCGTTTCTGCATGTTTATCCTGACCCCGCTTATCTTCATCATCAACGGGATCGCCATGGGACTCCTCTTCCTTTTCCGTGTGGATATCCACGCCAAAGACGAGGGCATGACAGAAGACGATCTCAGGACTCTGGTCGGTGTCGGCCATGAAGACGGTGCCATCGAGTCGGATGAAAAAGAGATGATCTACAACGTATTCGACCTGGGCGATGCCAAGGCAAAAGACGTCATGGTTCCCCGCGTCCACGTGACCTTTGTGGATGCCGAAAGCACTTATGACGAGCTGCTGGCCCTGTTCCGCGAGGACAAATACACCCGCTTCCCGGTTTACGAGGACACCACTGACAATATCATCGGTACCATCAACGTCAAAGACCTTTTGCTCTATGATAATGTAGAGCGCTTCCGCGTCCGCGACATTATGAGAGAACCTTATTTCACTTATGAATACAAAGACATTTCCGAGCTCCTTGTGGAGATGCGGGATGCCTCCTACAACATCGCCGTCGTTTTGGACGAATATGGCGAAACCGCCGGTCTCATCACCCTGGAAGACATTCTGGAGGAGATCGTCGGCGAGATCCACGACGAGTACGATGAAAACGAAGAAGAATTCCTTCAGGAGATCAACGACCACGAATATCTGGTGGAAGGCTCCATCAACATGGATGACCTCAACGACCGCCTTGGCCTGAATCTGGAATCTTCTGACTATGATTCCGTGGGCGGATACATCATCGAACATCTGGACCGCCTGCCGGAAGTCGGCGACGAGATCGCCACAGAAGACGGCATCCATATGGTCGTAGAAAGCCTGGAAAAGAACCGGATCCAGACTGTCCACCTTTATCTCCCCATCCGTGAAGAAGAAACCGAAGATGCCGCGGATAAAAAAGAGGAAAAACCAGCTGAGAATCATTGATTCAAATAGATATCACACATTTCTTTTCTCCTGCATATTCTGAATAAGAAAAAATACAGGGAGGCAGTTTATGCCTTATTCAATCATGCTAGATGCAGGTCACGGCGGCCGCGATCCGGGTGCTGTTTTTGAGGGCCGCCAGGAAAAAGATGACAATCTTGCTCTCACGCTGGCGGTCGGTGATATTTTACAGAACCGAGGTCTTGACGTGGAATACACCCGCACCGAAGATGAGTATGAATCTCCGTATCAAAAGGCTATGGAGGCCAACGCTTCCGGTGCCGATCTTTTTATTTCCATCCATCGCAACTCTTACCCCACCGATAACACCGTCTCCGGTGTGGAATCCCTGGTATACGACGCCTCCGGGATCAAATATGAAATCGCAGAAAGCATCGACGAGCAGCTGGAAGCCATCGGTTTTGTAAATCTGGGTGTCAAAGAGCGCCCCAATCTGGTCGTGCTGCGGCGGACGAAAATGCCGGCTGTTCTCTTAGAAGCCGGCTTTATCAACTCCGATACAGACAACGGTCTTTTCGACGACAATTTCCAGGATATCGCCCAAGCCATTGCCGACGGTATCCTGGACGTTTTGGAAAGCTCCGGTCGGATATCCGTCTCCGGCTCCGAAGGAGCAGCCCCCTTCCCGGAAACAGAGCCCCTGTATTTTGTACAGATTGGTTCTTTTCGGATGGAGCCTTACGCCATCCGCCTTTTGGAAGAGGTAAGAAATCAGGATTTCCCGGCCGACATTTCCCATTCCGGCGGCTTTTTCCGCGTGCAGGCCGGCCCCTTTACTACTTTGGAGGATGCAGTCCGCATGGAACGCCAGCTCAAACGCGCCGGATATCCCACCGTTATTATCCTCTAACCCTCCTGAAAGATTCTCTCGATCGCCAGGGATGCGCTTTGCTGCGAGCGTATCCCCGATCATAAAACACTTCATCACCGCCCATCCTTCCGTTTCCGCATATACGACAAAAAGTATCTTGAACCCTTCTCCGCAGAATAGACAATTTTCGATTTCTGTGCTATACTCAGGCAAATACAGCATTCTTATAAAACCAACGTTAACATGTCAGGTTGCCAAACGGCAGCACTTATTAACGGAGGTTACAAAAAATGAAAAACAAACAAGCACAACAGACGATGATTGATGCTCTGGACATAATGATTTGTCACGCAGATAAAGGTGCTTCCGGTTTTTGGATCGATGACGGAGAAGGATGCGGAAATCCGGCCATTTTTCCGGAATTTGAGGATGGTCTGAAGCACGGCAGACTCGTCCAAAAGGAGCATTATCTCTGCCCTTGGAACACTGCTGTTATGTATGGTTCCGGACACGGTAATATACACACCGGCTGTTACTACAGCTGTTCCATCAAGCAGGCACAGTACTTGTCTTCTCAAGAACTCAAAAAAGTTCTCTGTCGTTTTAAGGATCGCCTTGAAAACGGCAGCTATGATGATCTGGACGCTCTGACGCCTTTATTGACCACGCGAGAGATCGACCTGATCAAAAAGCGGATCCGCGCGGAACGAGTGCGGGAAGAGCAGGAAGAAAAACAACAAAAAGATGACCGGCTCAAAAAAGCCGCTGCCTTAATCGCCAAATATCCGGAGGAAGAAGCCTGTCTGGCTTTGTATTACGGAGAAAACGAGTTTGTCCGCAGGAAAAACGGTCTCATCTTCTTTTATCCGGATTCTCAAAAAGACGTAATCGGAGCGAAACATCTGTCCTATGATGAATACCTGGATGTGCAATTTGCTTCTCTGAAGCAAAGCTCCCATTCCTATCGTTCCGGTTTCGCCCGGGGCTTTTTCAGTTGCTTACTGGGGTTCAAAGGGCAGATCGAAAAGATAAATGCGAAGCACGTTTGCTTTAAGCGCATTTTTATCAGCGGAATGTATCAGGACGGCTCCATGTTTGATGCCAAAGAAGACCATGTCTGGATGGACAAGTCCGGCTTTGAAAGCTTTTCTGTCGGGGACAACGTCTCTTTCGGTGCAGAAGTCTATCGTTACATAAAAACCGGAAACGGAAAATCCATCGGTTATGGTCTGCATCACCCAATGGATATCCAAAAAATCGAAGAATATCAGCTTCCCAGCGACAACGACATTCTTCAGAAAGAAATCGAGCAGATGATCTGCGATCTTTGTTTTCTGGGAAAATATTGTAACGGTGCTTACTGTATGATGGATCAAAAACGAAAACGTGCCCTTCGCCAGCAGATTTTCCGCATGGTAAAAGAAGAACATTCTGCAGAGGAGGAAGCAAAATGAAACGATTTTTTCTGATCGCAAGCCTTTGTTTTATCTTTTTGCTGAGCGGCTGTTCTTCGTCCGCTCCCTTTACTGATGAACCTTTTACAAGTGACCCGGACATCCAAGCATTGACCAGCTGGTCTTTCCAATACAACGAGGGAACCGATGATTACAGCCTTTTCTTCGGCTTACTGGATCAGAACAGGGCGGCTGTATCCGCCAATGTCACAATCGATATCCGCATCGTAAATGAAGAAAATGAAGAGGTTTTCTCCGGAACCCGTTCTGTATCTGAGAATGATTTTGGATATTATACGAGTCAGGCCGCCGGAGAAAAGTATCTTGCAAATGTACGGATCCCTGCTGAGGAAATTACCGCTGGAAAATCGGACAGCGGCAAAGTCTATCTGACCGTTTATCAGGGCAATACCGTTTTGTTTGATGAAGTCAACTGCCAGGCCCTGCTTTGTCTGCCTGTCCAAGACATCCAAGTGGCCTTTGATCCTTTTCCCCTCAATCTAACTACACAAGACTACTTTGGCAACACTGCTTCCGTCCTTCAGATCCAGGGAGCAGAGTACAAATTTGATCCGGCTTCTTCTCCGTTTTTGTCTGTCACCATATTTGGAGAAAAGATCAGCGGAAGCAGCCTCGCCGATTACGACACCATCGACTACAAATTGTATGACAGCTCCGGTTACCTGGTAAGTTCCGGAACCATCTATCTGTCCGCTCTGAGCCCCGGTGATAAATTTCGGGATGACTCAGCCCAGATTTACGATGTTACACCCGGAGAGTCTTACACTTTCCAATTAACCACACACAATTACAATTACTATTGAGGCTGTGAAAAACCTTTTTCATATGTACTAAAAAAGGTCCACTGGACCTTTTTGTCGTATGCTTGGCAACAACAACAGCGCAGCTAAAAGCTGCGCTGTTTCTATCTGCTTTCATTCCTTGAGAATGATCCGTCTGTTTTTTTATTTCCGCTTTCTGTTGTCGTATCATCTGTCGTCTGCTCTACCTGTACACAGTTCTTTGCCAGATATTCTGATACCACTTCCTGCAAAACCATTTCCTTTAAAACATCTTCGCCGGCCTGCTCAATCATTGCATCCACACTGTCAAAATTGTACTGCTTTGCATATTCCTTGTATTTCTTCTGATATTCTTCATCTGTCGGTTCCAGATTTTTCTTCTTTGCCAGCAGCTCAACCGCAAGCTTCTGTTTCACAGAATTTTTTGCTGCCGTATCCACCTGGTCATTGAATTCATCCTCCGTCATCCCCATATAAGAGCTCAGGAAATCCGCAAATTCCATATTGTAAGAAGATGCGGCGTTTTTATAGTAAGCTGCGATCTTTGTCTTTGTTTCCTCCAGCTGATCTTCCGGATATTTCTTTACATCCGTCTGGTCATACAGCGCCTGCAGCGCTTCGCTTTTCAGAGAGCTCATCTGATCATCTTCGTAATTCTTCTCCAGCTCCCCGCGCACTTCTTTTTTGTATTCATCTACAGTCTTAGAGCTTTCACTGTTTTTCTTTACCCATTTATCCGTCAGCTCCGGAGTGGTGATCTTCTGGATAGAATTGATCTTGATGGCAAAATCTGCAACCTTTCCGGAAAGCGCCGTATTCATCTTATACTCTGCCGGGAACTGTACCTGAATCGTAAATTCTTCTCCGATCTTATGCCCGATCAGCTGTTCTTCAAATCCTTTGTAATTTCCCTCTGCACCGATAAAAGTCCCTGATCCGATCTCCAGAGAGCTGCCCTGTGCCGTACCTCCGTCAAAAGCCACGCCGTCGACGCTTCCGGAAAAATCAATATTGACCGTATCTCCGTTTTCTACTGCCCGGTCTGTGATATCCTCCGTAACCGATGCCTGCTCCAGACGGCTGGAAATCTCAGATTCTACCATTTCATCTGTCACTTCTGTCTTTTCGACCTGCGCAACCTCCAAGCCTTTATACTGCTTGATCGTAATATATTCATTCGACAATTCTGTGGAGCAACCGGTCATGCTTGCCGCCACGCATACACTTAAAATAACTGCTAAAATTCTTTTTTTCATAATCCACCTCATTATTTTCTAAGTCACCACGCTTCTTCGGGAAAAAAGAATTCTTCAGTTTTACCGATAAGCGCATAGTTCATTTATACCATACTTTGTATCAAAAGAAAAGAAAACTGTTTGAGAGTTCATACTTATTTTACAAAAGCGGCGACAAAAGACGAGACACTTGTTCTTTAATTCGGATTCCGTATCCGCGGCCTGCATAGTGCTCTTCCGTAAGTTCTGTACAGTTTTCCAAATCCTTTTCAAACACCTTTTCCAGACAGCCGACGGTTTCTGCACTGTAGATCACCGCATTGACCTCAAAATTCAGTTCAAAGCTCCGGATATCCATATTGGCAGTTCCAACGCTCCCTGCCAAGCCATCTGCCGTCAACATTTTCGCATGGAGAAAACCATTTTGATAAAAGTAACACTTTGCCCCGGCTGCCACCAGTTCGCCCAAATAAGAATACGTCGCCCAGTACACGAATGGATGATCCGGCTTACAGGGCACTATGATCCGCACATCGATCCCGGAGCGGGCAGCCGTTTTCAAGGCATCCAGGACCGAATCATCCGGCACCAGATAAGGGGTCTGCAGATAAACGTGGCTGCGGGCGTTATAGATCAGGCTCACATAATTATCATGGATGGTGCGGATGGCAGAATCCGGGCCGCTGGATATGATCTGTACAGAATCTTTTCCCTCTTTTCTACAAGTTCCGATCTCAAACAAACGGTCTTCCAGGAAGAGATTCTCCCCTGCCGCATAGTTCCAATCCATCACAAAACGCACCGCCAGTGTCGTCACAGCCGCGCCCTCAATACACAGATGGGTATCTCTCCAGTAACCGAATGCCGGATCCGCCCCAGTGTATTCCCGTCCGATATTAAAGCCACCCACGAAGCCTACGCTCCCGTCGATCACCGTGATCTTCCGATGGTTGCGATAATTGGGCCGCAGCTGCAGCCGCCCAAAAAGAGCCGGGAAAAATTCTGCCGTCCGGATCCCTTTGTCTTCCAGCCGTTTCCAGTCTGTTCTGCGCATGGTCCGACATCCCATACTGTCGAATAAGACTCTTACCTCTACGCCTTCTGCAGCTTTCTTTTCCAACACCTTTTCGATCTGCTCCCACACTTCATCCCGCCGGATAATATAAGACTGCAGGTGAATGTACCGCTCTGCTCTTTCCATTTTCCTCCGCAGCGCCTCATAAAAGGCTGAGCCATCGGTGTAGATCTCCACCGCGTTATTATCCGTCAGCACCGACGCTCCCGCTTCCAGATTGTACAAGATCTGCCTTCGGAATCGGTGAAGTTCCGGACGCACGGCACAGAGCTGCTGCCGGCAGATCCGCTCCTCCTGTCGATCCGCGGCATAACGCACCGCTTCTTCCACCTCTTTCCCTTTAAATAAGCGGCTCTTGTGAAAATCCTGTCCCACGACCAGATACAGGACAAAACCAAGCAACGGAAGAAAATACAGAAGCAAAAGCCATGCCCACACCGTTTTCGGCGACCGCCGCTGAAAAAAGACGATCACCAGAGACAGTATGATATTCACAAAAAACAAGTGTGCCATAAGAAAGCGAAAGCCGCTCCACAAGCCGTTTCCCACCGCTGTCAGCATATCCGTTGCTCCTTTCACAAAACAGGTTTCTCCGCTTGCACTTCCAGAAAAAGAATGTTACAATAAAGAACGTGTAATAGAGGAATGGAAAGATGTAGGAGGGTTTTCACGTGTTTTGGATAATATTTCTCATCATCGTCGGCATTCTGCTGATCGGTGTAATTGTTCTCTATTTTCTCGGAAAGAAAATGGAAAAAAAGCAGGCAGAACAACAAGAGCAAATGGCTGCTGTCGCACAGACTGTCTCCATGCTCGTTATCGATAAAAAGAAAATGCCGATCCGTGAAGCCGGCTTCCCCGCCGCTGTCATGGAAAGCGTTCCCAAGCGTATGCGCCGTTCCAAGGTCTTTGTCGTAAAGGGAAAAATCGGACCGAAAGTTCTTCCTCTGATGTGTGATCCCCAGATCTATCCTTTGATCCCGGTAAAAAAAGAGATCAAAGCTACGATCAGCGGTATCTACATTACAAACGTAAAGGGTGTCCGCGGTGCGCTGGAACAGCCTGAAAAGAAGAAAAAAGGTCTTTTCCGGAAAAAAAGCTAAAAATCGTGGGTCGTTTTTATAAAACGGCCCACTTTTCATGTGTTCAGGTATTTACTATCTTTTGTATCTTTTTCTAGCTTTTTATTTCTTCGCGATCACCGAAAAGGATGCTTTCTCCTTCGTCATGACCTGCATCTGCAGCCGGCAGTCTGCCAGCGGCTCCTGATTGATATCCAGCTGATAATTTACCAGGATGCGGATCGCATCTTCCTCCACTGCGATATCCATCGTCTGCGTATCGATCCCCACCATCATCTGCCCGCACATGGTGCTGTAATACGTCATATTCTTTTTATGTCTCTCAAACACCATATGGGTGTTGGCAGCTCCCGTTTTGGAAATCTCCAGCATGTGATCTCCCGTGATCTTTACACGACTATGCACCAGATCTCCCGGACCGTCCATGATCTCGTCAAACAAAATATAATGTTTTCCGTTCTTGCAATAATAACTGCCTGGCGTGATCACTTCGATCGGTTCATTCTCATCCTCGGGCAAATCCAGCGCATTGTGCGCGCCGGTAATACTCACCAGTACATCTTTGGTCATATTTTCCTCCGTTCTGGTCAAAACTATACGTTTTTTCAGAAATTAATATTCTTCTATTTCGATCACACTGGTCGATGCGATATAAAAAGGCATGACGGAATTGGCAAAGCTCTGAAACTTTTCCGCCGCGTCACTGACATAAAACGCACACTGTCCATGCTCCCCGTCGCCGTCATTGACCATATCCTGTTCTTCCAGAAGCGCTTTGAGATCCATTGCCGTCTCATAGGCCGGATTCACGATCTGGATCTTTTCTCCCAGATACTTGCGGATCCGGGAACGCAGCAACGGATAATGGGTACAGCCCAGAATCATCGTATCGATCCGGGATGCTTTCATGGACGCAAGATAATAATCGATCACCTGTTCCGTGATGGGATGCTCCTTAAACCCCTCTTCCACCAGCGGGACAAACAGCGGACAGGCCTTTTCAATCACAGAAACCGTCGGATCCATTGCCTGAATCACCCGCGTGTAGACTTTGCTCCTGACAGTGGCATCCGTTCCCACCACGCCCACGTTTCCGTTTTGCGTCGCCTCCACGGCAGCCCTGGCTCCGGGCACTACCACGCCCAGAATCGGGATCTCAAACGTTTCTCTGACCGCATCCAGCGCCAATGCGCTCGCCGTATTGCAGGCGATCACAATGGCTTTTACCTGTTTGGTTTTCAAAAAGCGGATGATCTGTTTGGAAAACCGGATGATATTTTCTTTGGATTTATTTCCGTAAGGCACACGCGCCGTATCTCCGAAATATACGATATTCTCTTCCGGAAGCTGCCGGGTGATCTCACGGACGACCGTCAGTCCTCCCACTCCCGAATCAAAGACGCCTATCGGCGCGTTCTTCTTATTCTCCATGATTATCTTGTATTCCCCTTGTTTTATGTTCCCTTATTTTGTATTTTTATGTCATCTTATTTTTTGCCGCCTGCTTCTGTGACAAAAACTACAAGATGGTCGCGATCCGGTACTGACTTTCCGGAATGCTTTTTTCCATAGCCAAAGCTTCTTCAATATCGAAGTCTACGATCTGGTCGTTCTGGCAGGCAATGATACGGTTTTTACCGCCTTCCAGCAGAATATCCACTGCTCTGGAACCCATGATAGATGCATAAACCCTGTCTTTGCAGGTCGGGCTTCCGCCTCTTTGCATATACCCCAGAATGGATGCTCTCGTCTCGATTCCGGTAGCTGCTTCGATCTCTTTTGCCAGTTCCATGGAATGTCCCACACCTTCTGCATTGATGATGATGTAGTTTTTCTTTCCGTGCCGCATTCTGTCTTTGATGTCCTGAATCAGTTTTGCCTTGTCCAGATCCTGGCGTTCTTCCGGGATCAGGATTTTTTCTGCCCCGTTTGCGATGCCGCACCACAGAGCCAGATATCCGGCATTTCTTCCCATTACCTCGATAATACTGCATCTCTCATGGGATGTGGAGGTATCCCGGATCTTATCGATGGCTTCCATCGCCGTATTTACTGCTGTGTCAAAACCGATCGTATATTCTGTACAGGCGATGTCCAGATCGATGGTTCCCGGAATTCCGATCACGTTGACACCCAGCTGTGAAAGCTTCTGTGCTCCCTGGAAGGAACCGTCTCCGCCGATGATTACCAGTCCGTCAATCCCGTACTTTTTGCAGATGGCTGCCGCTTTCTGCTGTCCTTCTTCTGTTACCATTTCCTTACAGCGCGCCGTCTGAAGTACCGTACCGCCTCTCTGGATGATGTCTGAAACATCCTGCGTAGACAGATCGATGATGTCTTCTTTTAAAAGTCCATAGAAGCCTCTCCGAATCCCGCGCACTTTCAGGCCTTTCGCAAGGGCAGTCCTCGTCACTGCCCGGATAGCGGCATTCATTCCCGGTGCATCTCCGCCGCTGGTAAGTACTCCAACTGTTCTGATTTCGTCTCGAATATCATTTGCCATGTTTTTCTACCACCTTTTCTTCTATTTCCTTACTTTCCCCATATTTCGGCTATTATTCTACCCCAAATACATTCAAATGTAAAGCTTGCGGCGACCCGCTTTTTTGTACTTTTCTTTTACGCCGGTTTCTCCGGTTTTTCTACCACCTTCACCCGCTTTTCTCCCAGCAGGTTCATCAATCGGCTGAGCAATCCTTTCTCGATCCGGACGTTCCGGTTTTTCGGAAGACGCTTGATCGCCCGCTCTGCCTGACAATAGATGATCACCTCGTCTTCTCCGTCAGAATCCGCCAGATACCCAAAGATGATCTGCTCCTTTGCCAGATAATCTGCTTTGTTCGGGAACTGCAGCCAAAGCTCTTTCTTGACCCGGTCAAAGGGGATCACCTGCTCACAGATCAGCTTACTCGGCTTTTCATCTTCCTCAGAAACCCGTCCCCGGATAAACACCTTGTTGTCCGGCTCCAGGATCTCCCGGTTCTTCTCGTAGTCTCTCGGGAAAACCACGACCTCCACCGTTCCCAGAAGATCTTCCAAGGTCAGGAATGCCATTGTCTGATCCGATTTCGTGTGCTTGATGGTTTTCGCCGTGATCATTCCTCCGATGATCTCTTTTGCCCCGTCCCGCACTTTCGAGCGGCCCGTTTCATCGTCGTATTGGAAATCTGCCGTCGTAGCCGAAATTCCTTTTTTCCACCGTTCTTCATATTCTTCCAGCGGATGTCCGCTGATATAGATTCCCAGCACTTCTTTTTCAAAAGCCAGCTTCATTTCTTTGGAATATTCGCCCACATCCGGAAGATGGATCTCAAATTCTTCTTTCTGGTCATCCGATACCAGATCAAACAGCGTCATCTGTCCGCTCATAGACGTTTTTTTCTCCCGGACCACCTGCCCCATGATCTGCAGGTAAATGCTCATAAACTGCTTTCTTGTCCCCTGCAGCCCGTCCAGCGCCCCGGCTTTGATAAAGTTTTCGATACACCGCTTATTGATCGCATCTTTTACCGTCATCCGCTGGATAAAATCCTGGAGATTACTGAACTTTCCGTAAGCTTCCCGCTCTTTGACAATCTCCTCGATCACCGGCTTGCCGACGCCTTTGATAGCCGCCAATCCGTAACGGATATTGCCGCCGTCCACCGAAAAGCCGCTTTCCCCCTCGTTGATATCCGGCGGCAGGATCTGGATGCCCATTTCCCGGCAGGAATAAATATACTCCGCCACCTTCGTCGGCATTTCGATCACAGACGTCATCAGCGCCGCCATAAATTCCACCGGATAATAATATTTCAGATAAGCCGTCTGATAAGATACCACCGCATAAGCCGCTGCATGGGACTTGTTGAACGCATACTTTGCAAAATCGATCATCTCATCGTAGATCTTATTTGCCGTTACTTCCGGTATCCCTCTTGCCACACAGCCTTCTACACCCATTTCCGGATTGCCGTACACAAAGTTCTGGCGCTCCTGCTGCATCACGTCGCCCTTTTTCTTGGACATGGCTCTTCGCAGAAGATCACTTCTCCCCAGGGTATAGCCCGCCAGACTCTGCACGATCTGCATGACCTGCTCCTGGTATACGATACAGCCGTAGGTCGACTCCAGGATCGGCTCCAGCTGCGGACAGTCATAGGTGATCAGTTCCGGATGATTTTTTCCTTTGATATACTGCGGAATAAAATCCATCGGACCCGGCCGATACAGAGAAATTCCCGCAATGATGTCCTCCAGGCTCTGGGGCTTCAACTCCTTCATGAAGCTCTTCATCCCGCCGCTTTCCAGCTGGAACACGCCGTCGTTCTTCCCTGTTCCGATGGAATCCAGTACCTGTTTATCATTGTAATCGATCTGTTCCATATTCAAAGGCACAAAAGCTTCCCCTTTTGCTTCCGCCTCTGCCTTTCGCTTCCGGTCTGCCATCCGGACGGCATTTTGGATCACCGTCAGCGTCCGAAGCCCCAGGAAATCCATTTTCAAAAGCCCCAGCTCTTCCAAAGTCGTCATGGTAAACTGGGTGGTGATAGAACCGTCCGAAGATCTGGACAGCGGCACAAACTCATCGATGGAGCGTTGGCCGATCACGACGCCCGCCGCATGCATGGAAGAATGCCGCGGCAATCCCTCCAGCTTCCGCGACATGTCAATCAGATACTGCACCTGTTCATCCGACTCATACAGCTTCTTCAGCTCCGGATTCATTTTCAATGCTTTATCGATGGTAATATTCAGTTCCTGTGGGATCATTTTCGCAATAGTATCTACGAATGCATAAGGAAGATCCATCACTCTTCCCACGTCGCGGATCACACCTCTGGCCGCCAGAGTTCCGAAAGTAACAATCTGGACCACCCGGTCTTTTCCGTATTTTCCTACTACATAATCAATGACTTCCTGACGGCGTTCATAGCAGAAATCCACGTCGATATCCGGCATGGATACACGCTCCGGATTTAAGAACCGCTCAAACAGCAGCTCGTAACGCAGCGGATCGATATCCGTGATCTCCAGTGCATAGGCCACGATACTTCCCGCCGCCGAACCTCTTCCCGGTCCCACAGCGATCCCGTGATCTTTGGCGTATTTGATAAAATCCCACACGATCAGGAAATAGTCTACATAACCCATATTCCGGATCACGCCCAGCTCATACTCCAGACGCTGACAGATCTCCGCCGACACTTCGCCCTTTTCGTCTCCGTACCGGCGGACCAGCCCCTCCTGACACATCTGCGTCAGATATTCCAGAGAGGTCAGTCCCCCCGGCACATCATAGCGCGGCAGTTTCGTCACGCCGAATTCGATCTCCACCTCACACCGGTCTGCGATCTTTTGGGTGTTTTCCACCGCCTGAAGGGCATAGGGGAACAATTCCCGCATCTGCTCCGGCGATTTCACGTAAAACTGACCGCCCTCATAACGCATCCGGTTTTCATCGCTCAATTTTTTTCCGGTCTGGATGCACAATAAAATATCGTGGGCCTTGGCATCTTCCGCATTGGTATAATGCACGTCGTTGGTGGTCACCAGCTCGATGCCCAGCTCTTCCGACATCCGGATCAGCCGCTGATTTACGATAGCCTGCTCCTCCAGCCCGTGATCCTGCAGCTCCAGGAAAAAATTGCCTTTTCCGAAAATATCCTGATATTCCAGCGCTGTTTTTCTGGCCTCATCGTAAAGCCCTTTCGCCAGATTGCGCTGCACCTCTCCTGCCAGGCAGGCACTCAGGCAGATCAGCCCCTCGTGGTACTGCCGCAGCACCTCTTTGTCCACCCGCGGTTTATAGTAGTAGCCTTCCACAAACCCTTTGGAGACGATCTTCATCAGATTGGCATAGCCCTGATTGTTCTCAGCCAGCAGAATCAAATGGTAATATCGGTCCTCCCCTCCGGTGATCTCCCGGTCAAAGCGGGAATTTGGAGCCACGTAGACTTCACAGCCCAAGATTGGCTTAATCCCCTGCTTTCTTGCCTCCCGGTAAAAATCGATGACCCCGTACATCACGCCGTGATCGGTGATCGCCGCACTGTTCATGCCAAGCTCCTTGACCCGTGCCACATATTCCTTTATTTTATTGGATCCGTCCAAAAGACTGTACTCTGTATGAACATGCAAATGTACAAATCCCATTCTTTTCTCACTTTCTGCGAATTTCGCTTTCGCCTGATACGATCAATCCTTTTTTCAAAAGTCTTCCGACGGCCCGCTTAAATGCAGCCTTACTCATTCCCAGTTCCTCTTTGATCTGTTCCGGGTCCGCTTTCTCCGAAAACGGAAGACTGCCGCCGTTTTCTTCCATTTTAGCCAGAATCCGTTCCGCATCCTTTTCCATCTGTGCCGGGATCTTCTCCCGGATGCTCAGCTCCAGTTTTCCGTCCTCTTTGACCTCTGTCACTCTGGCCTCGATCCTGGAGCCGACAGGCAGTGCTTTATAAATCTCATTTTTCGGGATCCGGGCAGAATACTGGTCATCCACCGCCACGAACACCCCAAATTCATCACTTCTGTCATAAATAATCCCCTGAACCATGTCATTTTTTTGGTAAGGGGAATCCGTTTTCAAAAGCGGATACACCTTCATAGTCGCGCAGAGTCTTCCGCTCTTGTCGATATAAAGGCTGACCAGGCAGGAATCCCCGGTCTTTACCTTCGCCGTCTGCTCCCGGAAGGGAAGCAGGAGGTCTTTTTCCAGTCCCCAGTTCAAAAAGGCACCTACCCGTCCGGTATCTACCACCTTGAGTACCGCCAGTCCGCCCAACGTCAATTTCGGCTGCCGGGTCGTGGCGATCAGCCGGTCACTGGAATCTTTGTAAAGAAACACTTCCACCGGATCTCCCGGTTCTATCCCCTGAGGAACCTGTTTTGCCGGCAGCAACACCCGCTCGTTTTCGCTTCCGAGATACACTCCGAATTCTACCTTTTTTACTACCGTCAGTACTTGTCTTTCTCCTAATTTCATTGCCGCTCCTCCAGGGTCTCGCACCCTTATTCTGAATTTATTTTGACTTCCCGTGCTTTATCACGTATGATTGTCCTGTTACATGTTTCTTCATTTTAGCATTTCTATGCTGCAAACTCAAGACGAACAACACGGACATACCTGCGGATCACCGGGCTCATCCCGTCAAAACAGCACTGTCCTTCCATGTAAAAGACAGGGGCATATTGATTGCTTCTGCCGGAGACATCAGGATCGGCAATGCAAAATATAAAAAACAGTTCGGCACCAAGGCAAAATGCTTGCCTTTGAGGAAACCGAACCGTTGATCAGACACGCTGTAGGCGGTGTCTGCAAAAATCAGGCAAATTCCAAAACCGCATAAGGATTTTCTTCGGCATCGCACAGGAGGACCGTAGTGCGTCCTTCTGTGTCCGCCACCTGCGGATAGATCACATCCCCCAGCTTGGCGGCTTTTTTATATTCTGCCCGAAGCCGGCTGATCTGCTGATCCTTTGGCAGCAGTTCCAGCGCCATCTGGACATACTGACAGTTGTTGGTATGTTCATTGGTATCTATATGACACTTCAATACCGGAAAAGGCTCTTTTTTCACAAAGTCCTCAGCTGACGGAAGCTTAATCTTTCTTCGCTCCAGCTTCATATCCAGGGCCTCTCCCATCTGATAGCCTTCGATATCCCGTTCTTCCAGACGTTCCGGGCTGCCGGTTTCCGTGTTCATATTGACCCAGAGAGAATATGCCCGGGCTGCCCAATCCTGCTGTTCATCCGTCATCACATAATAGCGATATCCAAAAAACTTGTCGAATCCGGAAGCAAAGGTCCCTGTGGTAATCCGTTCTGCCAGCTTCGGATATCTTCGGATCTCCACCTGCCAGTAACACAGAAACCACGCCCGCTTTCTCTCTTTCAGCACTTCCAGTCCCTGCCCGATATCCTCCGACTGAAAGGTCCCGCAGTCCTGAAAATAATTGATCAACGCCGGCAGCTTCAGCCTTCCGTTATGATCGATCTCGCTGTATCTGATTCTTCCGTCAAATGTATACATGTCTATCCTTCCTGCGTTTTTTCCTGCTTTTCTTCTAGTTTCTCCCTGCGCTTCTCTGACCGCTCTCCCTTGAAACCATATTCCACCGTCACCATGCAATGACAACGGCTGTCCAACTGTTTCAAAAACAATATGATCCGATTCCTCAGTTCTTCTTTTTGTTTCTCTGAATAGCTGTAAGGTACCAGCACATCAAAATCAATGACCAGTTCATCCTCTTTTTCTTCCATCCGGAAATCGTGAAAGCCCGCCATGGGCTCCAGCTGATAAATTTTCTGCTGTACCTTTCTTCTGAAATCAATCACCTTCTGATCCAGCACTTCCACCGGATCCATATGGATCACCAGCAGGATCCCCAGTTCTCCCAAGGCACTTTTCTCGATCTTGTCGATCAGCGCATGGGCGTTTTCCAGCCCCGCTGTGTTGGGGACTTCCGCATGGATCGTCGCCATATTCCGGTTGGGTCCGTAATTATGTATGATCAGGTCGTGGGTTCCGATGATCCCCGGAAATCCTTCCACATATTCCTTTACCCGATCGTAGATCTTCGGGTCGATAGCCTCCCCCAGCAAAGGTTCTATGGTATCCTTTGCGATGGAAAACCCTCCCCACATAACGCCCAGCGCCACGCCGGTTCCCACAAAACCATCCACGTTGACTCCGCTGATGCGGAAGAAGACCAAAGACAAAATGGTGGCGGATGTGGAGATCACATCGCTCATGGAATCTGCAAACACCGCTTTCATCACTTTGGAATCGATTTTTTCTCCCAGTTTCCGGTTAAACAAGCCCAGCCACAGCTTCACGCCGACGGACAAAAGCAATATCGCCAGCGAAATCACCTGAAACCGCATGACCTCCGGATGAAAAATCCGGGAGACAGAGCTTTTCAGAAAAGTGAAGCCCACTTCCATGATCAAAAAGGAAACCGCCAAAGCTGCCACATATTCCGCCCTTCCGTGACCGAAAGGATGTCCTTTATCCGCCGGTTTCCCTGCGATCTTCACCCCGATAAAGCTAATCACAGAAGAGCTGACATCCGACAGGTTATTGAAAGCATCTGCCGTGACAGAGACACTGTGCAGTACTGTTCCCACAACCAGTTTGCCGACAAACAGCAGCAGGTTACAGATCATTCCCACCACACTGGCCAGCACGCCGTAAGCGGTCCGGACAGGGGCTTTCTCCACGGCATCTCTGTCCTTTATAAACGTTTTGACTAAAAATTCTGTCATCTTTAGCTCCTTATTTCCCAAACAGTTCCCAAAAATAACTGCGGCATTTTATCTTTCCGCCGGACATACACAGCTCATATTCTTCCTCTGTAAGCATCCTCTTCAGCTCCTGCTTTCCTTTTTCCGGCAGCACTGCGTGCACTGCATCCAGAAAGCACAGATTAGGATAAAGCATACACCACCAATTGTGTCCCTCTCCTTTGCCGATCTCGATCCGCAGTGCCTCATAATTTCCTTCCGGAAACGTGGCATCTCCGTAAGTTTTCTCCGGAAAGTAGCAGGTGGTCACCGCAACACTGACGGGATAATCATAACCCCGTTCTGCCACTTCCTTCTCGCACAACGCTTTGATCTCCGTCTCATGCTTCCTCATCCACAGCCGGGTCTCTCCGGAATCCAGCCCCTCCGGCAGATGTGCCTCTATCCATCGGAGCACCAGCTCCTTGATCTCCATCTTCAGCTGCTGGTCCCGGGTGCTGTCACTGTTGGCCAGAATGTGAAACCGCAGTACTTCCTCTGCAATATGCTGCTGGGCAGCCGCCAGCTTTGCTTCTCTCTCCCGCACCATCACCTTCTCGGTAAAAATCAACGCCACGGCAAAAACCAGCAAAAACAGGATCCACCGCTTCCTGTAAAATAAATCGTATCGAAATGTTTCTTTTTTCCGTTTCATATATGTATACTCCCTTCTGATCTGTCTGATAGTGGGAGTATGCACAAATTTTTCCGGTTTTAAACCGGTTATACCTCTTTTTTCCGAAGCATTGCCATGATCGTAGCCACCTGATTGTCAATGTGCCGGTCAATGGCCTCCGTCGCTTTCTCTTTATCCCGGTCACGGATCCGTTCCAGAATCTGCTGATGTTCCTGCAGAAGGATCTCATGATAGCTTTCTTCTTTCAGATATTCCAGGCGATAGCGATAGATCTGCTCCCGCAGATTGTTCAAAAGCTGGGTCAGCCGATCATTGTCCGTCGCTTTGAAAATCACATCGTGAAAGCTTTCATCCGCTGCTGCCACTTCCACCAGATCCACTTTCCCCAGCACCTGACTGAAATGCTCTTCCGCTTTTTTTAATTCTTCCAATTCTTCATTGGAAATCCTTTCACAGGCCAGCTGCACTGCCAGCTCTTCCAATGCCCGGCGCACTTCCAGCGCATCCCGTACCCGTTTTTCCGTGATCTCTGCCACCTCGGCTCCTCGGCGCGGAACCATCTTGACCAGCCCCTCCAACTCCAGCTTCCGGATCGCTTCTCTGACCGGCGTCCGGCTCACGCCCAGCTTGTTGGCCAGCCGGATTTCCAGCAGTCTTTCTCCCGGTTTTAGCTCTCCTCTCAAGATTGCCTGGCGCAAAGTATAAAATACCACGTCTCTGAGGGGCAGATATTCATCAATCTTCACTCCAAAACTGCTTTCCATTTCTTTTGTTCCTCCTGTTTTTCTGTATCCCGGCCACATAGACTTGTCTCGCCAGTCCCAGACTGCGGATCTGATCCCTGGCTTTTTGTGCCTGACGCTTTTCCGTGTACAAACCGAATACGGTAGGACCGCTTCCGCTCATCATCGCATTCAGCGCCCCGTATTCTTTCATCACCTGCTTCAGTTCCTCGATCACAGGATATTGCGGGATCGTCACCTGTTCCAACACATTTCCCATAGAAGCTGCCATCTTCTCCAGATTGCCGGATGCAATGCCGCTTATAACTCCGTCAATATCCGGATGCTTCCATTCCTCCAGTGCATCCAACGCCTGATACACCAGCTTGGTGGAAACGTTGACCGGCGGCTTTGCCAACAAAACCGTACAATCCGGCGGCACTGCCAGATCCGTCAGCTTTTCCCCGATTCCTTCTGCCAGCATCGTGCCCCGCCGGATACAGTACGGCACATCCGCTCCCAGCTTCACACCGCGCTCCATCAGCTCCTCTGTGGAAAGCCCCAGCCGATACATCCGGTTCATTCCAAAAAGGACTGCTGCCGCATTGGAGCTTCCTCCTGCCAGCCCTGCAGCCACGGGAATGTGTTTCTCCAGCTCGATCGCAATGCCGCCTTCCGGAGAAAACTCCCGCATCAGAAGATCCGCTGCCTTCCAGGCAATGTTTTTATCATCATCCGGAAGGAAACTCAGGTTCGATTTCAGCGCGATCCCCGGTTCTGCCTTCTTTCTCAGGAGAATCTTGTCATACAGATACACTGACTGCATGATCATCCGGACCTCATGGTAGCCATCTTCCCGCGTCCCCAGCACATCCAGACCCAGATTGATTTTAGCCAAAGATTTTAACTCTAACTGCTCCATATTGTCTTTTTTCTCTCCTTTTTTGTATTTTGTATACATTAGCTATAGTATATGCTCTTCGCACGGAAAAGTAAAGATTCCTTGTACTTATATTTGTACATTTTCTCTCATGATCAGCAGCTTTTCTCCGGGGCTTAATACATCCTTTTCTATCTGGTTCACCAAGCGGATGGACGCTTCCGATGTCATGTATTTTTTCGCCAGCGACCAGAGGGTATCCCCCTCTTTCACGATATAGCCTACGATCCCCGGCATTTTCTCCCACTCTTCTTCCGTCACCGGTTCAAACGTGACTCCCGTGATCAGCTCCATTGCCGCCGGTTTCCGGACAAAAGCATCAAAGGCCAGCACCGCCTTGACTTCCAGATTCTGACTGCCGGAAAGTGTGACCTGAAGCTGTTCCAAATATGTTTCGATCTGACACCTGGCCTCCGGACAGATTCCGGGGCATTCCAGCACATGGGAAAAGGGCACCATCCCCTGCCATGACGCAAAAGGCCGGTCGTCATCTGCCTTGATATACAAAAAGGACAGATGCAGGATCCCTTCCACACCGATCCCGTCTTCCCGGATTTTCACCTGTTCCGTCTGCAGGCTGCCTTCGCTGTGGCAGATCTGAAGCACATCCTCTTTCAGTTCCGGGAGGGCTAATCTTTCTGTGATCTTCTGCCGTGACTGATTCTGGATCAGCAATTCCTCACAGACCATCTCTTTCGTGTCTAAAAGACACCTTTTTTCTTGGCCGTAAACATCCTCTAACAGCTCCGTTTCCTTTTCTTCAAACAAATGGATCCGCAAAGAGAGGGTCGCTTCTACTCCCAGCACCCGCATTTCACCGTCTTCATCCATGCGGACGTCTAAAAGCGCATCCGACAAAACACAATGTACCTGGTGATACATCCCTTCTTCCGCTCCGTCACATTCCACCCGTCCTTCATAGGGGACCGTCTGCTCCACCCAGTCCGTTTTCTGCTCTGCCGACAGATACAGGCAAAACACCTGCAATTCCCCTCGGATCAACAATTCATCCTGACCCATCCGTATCTCCGTTTTTCTGGCTGCAATGTCGCTTTGCAGGATCTCCCCGATCCCTTCCTTTGTCCCGGGAATGGTAAATTCTTCTTTGATCCTGCAGGTGTCTTTTTTCATCAAGGTCATCTGCAGCAGGTTCCGTTTCTGATATTTACAAAAGATCCCCGGCTCTTCCGGGATTCCCAGCGGGATCTCTGCATCCACCGTTTCCTCCCGTCCGATCTCCAGATCTACCACCGCACGCAAGCCGATCTTCCGGGAATGTACCAGCTCCGGCGTAAATTCCACATGGCTTTTTTCCAGGAAAAACGAAGACACATCCCCGCCTCCTGTATAGATCATTTCCTCAAAAGGAAAACTTCCTTCCAAGACTGCCAGCGTCGGCTCCAGGCCGACCGGGGTATATAAAATATGAAAGTACAGCTTTCCGCTGACGCAAAGATAATTTTCCGCCATCCGCATATCTTCTGCTTTCAGCTCCGCCTTTCCTTTTAAAAGTTTGCGGACGTCCTCCTTCGCATCCGGCACGTTGTAATCCTCATCCAGCACAAACTGGTCTGTGATCGTTTTCCCCGCCTGTAAATAATGGATCCTTTTCTGTTCCAGCTCCATAATACCTTTCCGCCTTTCTTTCTGCTTTATTCGAAACGAACCGGTTTTTCCTCCGCCTCTGTCTTCAGTACGATATAAGGAGTCGTTTTCGTTTCCTTTTTCTCTTCTCCCGCTTCAGGGCCTAAAAGATTCGTGCGGACAACGATCTCCGTTTCCGTCTCATACACCGCCTCCACTTCCACGCTGTACCCCGAAGTCGGCTGTTCCCCGTATCCCCGGACCAGATACAAGTATCCCTGATCTATGTAAAACGCCTGGAAGGGCTGATCTGCCTTTTCCTCGATCAAGGCGGCTGTCTCTTCCGGGATGTCTTCCGTTCTCAACACCGTAAATTCCAGATCTTTCACTTTCCCCGATGTTTCCTGTTTTTTCACACATCCTGTCAATACGGTCAGAAAAAGGACTGCTGCAATTCCGATCCTGCTTTTTTTCACGCATACATCTCCCCGTACTCTTTTTCCCTACAGCTTATGACCCTTCCCTGCAGAATATGAATTTTCAGCGGATTTCCGCCCTTTTGCCCGCTTCCTTTTCGTTGACACCCCCAAGCAAAAGGATTATACTGAAACCGTTACGATTCTGACAATATTAAGGAGAGTTTCCTATGATAAGATTTTTATTTGTCTGCCTGTTTTTGATCACGTTTCTGATCCTTTCCATCCCAATGTTTCTGGTGGAATGGCTAATCGGAAAATTCAGTCCGAAAACCAGAGATTACAGTTCCCTTCGGATCGTCCAGTGGGCATTTAAGGTGATTTTGAAGATCACAGAAGTCGAGATCACCGTGATCGGTGAGGAAAATGTGCCGGATGAGCCGGTGATGTTCATCGGAAATCACCGCAGCTTCTTCGACATTCTCCTGACCTACAGCCGCTGCCGCCGCCTCACCGGCTACGTGGCAAAGAAGAGTATGGAAAGCGTTCCGCTTTTATCTACCTGGATGCGGTTTTTGTACTGCCTGTTTTTGGACCGGGAAAATCCGAAAGAGGGGCTGAAGACCATCCTGAAGGCCATCGATTACATCAAGCAGGGTATTTCCATCTGTATCTTCCCGGAGGGTACCCGGAACAAAGGCGAAGAGCTGAGTATGCTGCCGTTTAAGGCCGGTGCGTTCAAAATTGCCACCAAGACCAACTGTGCCATCGTTCCGATCTCTATGAACAATACCAGCGAGATCTTTGAGAACCATTTCCCGCGAATCAAGAAAACGCATGTGATCCTGGAATACGGCACCCCTATCTATCCGGATCAGCTGACACCGGAAGAGAAAAAGCACATTGCACCTTATTGTGAAGAAATCATCCAGAAAACCATTCTCAAAAATGCAGAGCTTTTGTAATTTGCTTTTCATTTGTATTTCAGAATGCTATAATAACAGCCAAAAGTGCTGAAAAAAGGAGAATATCATGCAATCTAGGAATCTTACCCTGCTGACAGACCTTTATGAACTGACGATGATGCAGGGCTATTTTGAAAAACAAAACAACGAGGTTGTCATCTTTGATATGTTTTTCCGCGAAAACCCGGACAACGCCGGATATTCCGTCATGGCCGGACTGGAACAGGTCATTGAATATATCAAAGGACTGAACTTTTCTTATGAAGATGTGGATTATCTTCGGAGCCTTGGAATTTTTTCCGATGATTTTCTGCATTATCTCAGCGGATTCCATTTTTCCGGTTCCATTTATGCGATCCCGGAAGGAACCGTCATTTTCCCGCGGGAACCACTCTTAAAAGTCATCGCTCCTGTTATGGAAGCCCAGCTTGTGGAGACCGCGATCCTGAACCTGATCAACCATCAGTCTCTGATCGCCACAAAAACCTCCCGTGTGGTATATGCCGCTCAGGGAGACGGCATCATGGAGTTTGGTCTCCGCCGCGCCCAGGGCCCTGACGCCGGGATCTACGGAGCCAGAGCTGCCATCATCGGCGGATGCGTCGGCACCTCCAACGTACTGGCCGGTCAGATGTTTGACGTCCCGGTCATGGGAACCCATGCACACAGCTGGATCATGAGTTTTCCGGACGAATATACTGCATTTAAGGCCTATGCCGATTTGTATCCGGATGCCTGCACCCTGCTGGTGGACACTTACGACAGTCTGAAATCCGGTATCCCGAACGCGATCCGCGTCTTCCGGGAGCTGCGTGACCAGGGGATCCATCCAAGGAGCTACGGAATCCGTCTGGACAGCGGAGACTTGGCTTATCTTTCCAAAAAAGCCCGCAAGATGCTGGATGAAGCCGGATTCCCGGACGCTGTCATCGCCGCGTCCAACGATCTGGATGAATATCTGATCCACGACCTGAAAATGCAAAAGGCCGAGATCCATTCCTGGGGTGTCGGAACCCATCTGATCACTTCCAGAAATTGTCCGTCCTTCGGCGGCGTTTACAAACTTGCCGCCATCCAAAACGCAGAAGGCGAGTTTATCCCGAAAATCAAAATTTCTGAAAACACGTTCAAGATCACCAACCCGGGCAACAAGACGATCTACCGTATCTACGGAAAAGAAGACGGAAAGATCAAAGCAGATCTGATCTGCTTTGTAGACGAAAAATTCGATCCGGAAAAAGATCTGACCGTTTTCGACCCGGTGGACACCTGGAAAAAGACCAAATTAAAAGGCGGTACTTACACCCTTCGAGAGCTTCTGGTACCGATCTTTATCAACGGAGAATGTGTATATGAATCTCCTTCCGTTTCCGAGATCGCAGCTTTCTGCCGCCAGGAAAAAGAGACCCTGTGGGAGGAGACCCGCAGACTTTTCTATCCGCATGAAGTCTATGTGGATCTGTCCAAAAAGCTGTATCAGGTAAAAGAACAACTCCTGAACAACATGAGCGCAGAAGTCGAGGAATAAGATTTAAAGGAGAATTTAAGTTATGAAAATTATTGTTTTAGCAGGCGGTCTGAGTACGGAACGGGATGTATCCCTCATTTCCAGTGCCGGAATCTGCAAAACCCTGATCGAAAAAGGACATGACGCCTTTCTTTTGGATTCCTTTTTCGGTCTTCCTTCCGCACCGGAAAATCTGGAAGAGGTCTTTACCCTCCCCGGACACGGCCTGGAAATCGTAAAAAATATCGGAACCAGTGACCCGGATCTGAAGCAGATCAAAGCCTCCCGCCCGGGAGATTCCAAGAGTTTTTTCGGACCAAACGTTCTTACACTTTGCCAAATGGCAGATATTACGTTCCTCGGTCTCCACGGAGGAGAAGGGGAAAACGGAAAGGTCCAGGCAACCTTTGACCTTCTGGGCATCCGTTACACCGGCCCGGATTCTCTGGGCTGCGCTTTGGCAATGGACAAAAGCGTTACCAAATATATTTTCCAGCAATGCGGTGTAGAGACTCCCAAAGGCGTTTATCTCCGTCAGGCAGACGGCAAAAAGCTTCCGGAAGAGCTGGGACTTTCTCTTCCCGTTGTCGTAAAAACCTGCTGCGGAGGCTCCAGTGTTGGCGTTTACATCACCCATACAGCGGAAGAATATCTGGAAGCCCTTGACAACGCTTTTGCATACGAAAACGAAGTTGTCATTGAAGAATATATCAAAGGCCGGGAATTCAGCTGCGGCTTCGTCGGAGACCAGGTTTTTCCGCCCATCGAGATCATTCCGAAAAGCGGTTTCTTTGATTACGCCAACAAATATCAGGACGGCGCCACAGAGGAAATCTGTCCGGCAGACATCAGCCCTGAGATCGCTGCCCGCATGCAGGATATCACTGCCCGCGCCTGTGCAGCCTTGAAATTAAAGGTATACAGCCGCGCCGATTTCCTTATGGATGAAAACAAAAATCTTTACTGTCTCGAGGTCAACACCCTGCCGGGCATGACCCCCGCCAGTCTGCTTCCGAAGGAAGCTGCAGCAGACGGGATCGCTTACGGTGATCTCTGCGAACTGATCATTCAAAAATCTCTGGAGGCTCGTTATCAGAAATTATGAAACATATGACATTAAAAGAAATTACCGCCGCATGCGGCGGTAATTATTATGGAAATGATACAGATTTTGAAAAGGAAGTCACCGGCGTCGCCATAGACAGCCGCCAGATCGAAGAAGGCTTTCTTTTCGTTGCTCTAAAAGGCGAACGTTCCGACGGACACAGCTTCATCCCGCAGGTTATGCAGTCCGGTGCGCTCTGTGCCCTTTCCGAACAGGAGCTGGGAGACGTTCCCTATCCCTATATTCTCGTAAAGTCCACGCATCAGGCCCTGAAAGACCTGGCAGAGCATTACCGGAAAGCCCTGGATCTCAAGGTCATCGGCATCACCGGCAGCATCGGCAAGACCAGCACCAAAGAAATGATTGCCTCTGTCCTCTCCCGCAAATATTGCGTGTTAAAGACGGAAGGAAACTTCAACAATGAGATTGGTCTGCCTTTGACAGTATTCCGCCTGCGGGAAGAACACCAGATCGCCGTGCTGGAAATGGGGATCAGCCATTTCGGCGACATGGAACCCCTTGCCAGGATCGCACGTCCGGACATCTGTCTGATCACCAATATCGGCTACGCCCACCTGGAAAACCTGAAAGACCAAGACGGCATTCTCAAAGAAAAGACGGATATGTTCCGCTTCATGCAGCCGGGTGGTTCCATCGTCTTAAACGGAGATGACGACAAGCTTTCCGCTGTAACCGGCTATGAAGACACAAAACCGATCTTTTTCGGTATCTCCGATAAAAACCAGGTACACGCCTCCCGCATCCGGCCTCACGGCCTGAAAGGTACCAACTGTGAGATCCATCTGGGCAAACTGACATCTTTTTCTGTCACAGTTCCCCTTCCGGGACTTCATATGGTACAGAATGCCCTTGCCGGAGCCTGCATCGGGCAGCTGCTGGGACTTACCGCCGAAGAGATCAAGGATGGGATCGAGGCCATGAAAGCTTTGCCGGGACGAGGACAGCTGCTGGAGAAAAATGGAATGACCATCATCGACGACTGCTACAACGCCAACCCCGCTTCCATGAAATCCTCCCTGGATCTCCTGGCCTTTGCCGACACCCGCAAAGTAGCGATCCTGGGTGATATGGGTGAACTGGGTGCTGATGAAAAGCAGCTGCACTACGAAGTAGGCGCCTATGCCGCGAAAAAGGGCATTGACGTTCTCTGCTGTGTCGGTCCTCTCTCCAAAAACATGTACCGTGGTACCTTCGACGATCTGGACTGGGAGGGCGCTGCCCTCTACTTTGCCAGCAAGGAAGAATTTCTTTCCCACATGCCGACCCTGGTACATCCGGGAGACACCGTACTGGTCAAAGCCTCCCATTATATGGGCTTCTCCGAGATCGTGGAAAAACTTTCCGATAAAATTTAACTAAAAAAGGTCCACTGGATCTTTTTGTCGTATGCTTGGCAATGAAAACCCCTTGTACAGAGCAAAACGCACTGCACAAGGGGCTCTTTTTTCTTATTTACACTTTTAACGATCCGCTCCCCTACCTCTTTTTATAAAGAACCAGCTCCGGGTTGGCCCCGTCCGCCTCATAGGTCGCAACCAGTATGAAATCTATGCCGGCGAGAATACCGAAACACCGATCTCCGCCAAACGCCGATTCCAGCTGATTTCCCAAATAGGTTTTCCGATCCTCCAAAAATTTCACCTTTTTCCCGTTGGGAAGCGAATATTCCAAATTCACATCTCCTCCGACAAGGGCGTTCAAACTTGTCACCTCCGGCATCCCTTCGATCCGGAGCGCGTTGATCTCCTCCATCAGCTGCGCCTTGAATGCCTCAAACTGTCCGTTATCGCTTAATTCCTCATATTTTTTCCAATAATCTAATTG
>CAKRWZ010000001.1 GCA_934418295.1 uncultured Mediterraneibacter sp. | reverse complement strand
GGCAGGAGCGGCTTGTGTCTTGTTTGTAAGACAGGAACTAAAGCCGTTGATTCAAAAATCTTTGTTGGGATTTGCAGCCGGAGTGATGGTGGCAGCTTCCGTTTGGTCGCTGCTGCTTCCTTCTATTGATATGTCGGAAGCGATGGGAAAGTGGGGATTTGTTCCTGCGGCTTTGGGATTCTTATTGGGAATCTTGTTCCTTTTGGGATTGGACCGTCTGGTGCCCCATCTCCATGTGGGAAGCGACGAGGCAGAAGGTCCAAAAGTCAGTCTGAGAAAATCGACCATGTTGATCCTGGCGGTCACGATCCACAATATTCCGGAGGGAATTTCCGGAGGGGCTGTCTTTGCCGGGCTGCTTTCCGGAAGTGCAAACGTTACCATGGCGGGAGCATTTACGCTGGCCATAGGAATCGCCATCCAAAATCTCCCGGAAGGTTTTATCGTAGCGCTTCCCATCTGTGGAGAGCGCGGGAGAAAAAAGGCTTTCCTCTACGGAACGCTCTCGGGCGTGGTCGAGCCGATCGCCGGTGGAATCACCGTATTGCTGGCATCGCATATCCAACCGGTGCTTCCTTATCTGCTGTCCTTTGCGGCAGGTGCTATGATCTATGTCGTGGTAGAGGAACTGATTCCGGAATCGGCGGAAGGAGAACACAGTAATATCGGAACGATCGGCTTTGCGCTGGGCTTCGTTTTGATGATGATCTTAGATGTTGCATTGGGATAAAACGAATAAAAGGTATCTGAAAAGCGAGTGTCGTTTTTTAGGTGCCTTTTTTGGAGGAAGAGGAAATGTATAAAGTGTTATTGGCAGATGACAAAGAAGTATTCCGGCGGAAGGTAAAAAGACTTCCTTATTGGAGAGAAGCTTCGGAAGCGTTTTCCATCTGCTTTGAGGCACAAAACGGAAGAGAAGCACTGGAATATCTGGAAAGAGAAAAGATAGATGCAGTGTTGACAGATATACGAATGCCATTTATAGACGGACTGGAGCTTTTGAAGATCATCAAAGAAAGACAGCTGTGTTCCTGTGTGATTCTTTTAAGTGAGTTTGCGGAATTTGAATATGCAAAGCAGGGAATCCGAAACGGGGCGTTCGATTATCTGGTGAAACCGGTGGACAACGAAAAGATACAGGATTGTTTTGAAAGAGTCTTTCATTACTTGTCTGCACTGAAAGAAATACCGGCTGGTTCTGTGCCGGATACCAGGATTAAGGGGATCGTTCGGGCGATGTTGGAAACGAATGAAAAGGATCTGACAGAATATGGACGCTATCTGGAAAAAGAAATAGAAAAAGCTGCGGATCCGGACAGCGAAAGAATCCGTATGGATGAGATCTTAAACTGTATCTGGGTAGAGCTTACGTTACAGGTACCATATCTGGAACAGTATCTTGGTTTGCAAAAACAGGGCGATTTTTTGGAGGATAAGGACAGGACACCGGGAGAAGATGCGCAGGAAATACTTGTCGGGCTCAGCAAAGCGATCGAACCTTTTCTCATAAAAACACAAAACAATCTGATCAGGCAGGTGTGTCAGTTTTTGCTGAAACATATAGAAGAAAAGCAGTCTTTGAATGAGATCGCGGAATGTTTGTATGTAAATCCAAAATATCTGGGAAGTTTGTTTCGGCAGGAGATGGGATGCAGCTACAAAAAATATGTGACCATGTTGAAAATGAACAGAGCAAAAAGAATTTTAGAGACGGGACAGGATAAGATTTTTGAGGTGGCAGAACAGCTGGGCTACGATGATGTAGACTATTTCAGCCGTTTGTTCAAACAAGAAACCGGAATCTCACCCAGTATGTACCGCGAAAGAGGCTTGGTATGAAAGAATCGGAAAAGAAGCATCTTGAAAGCAAAAATTCGGAGGGGAAAACAGAACAACAGGTCTCAGAACAGATTTATGAGGCAATGAATTCCCTGATCTACACCTTGATCCACGAGTTAAAAACACCCCTGCGGGAGATTAGTCTGTATGCAGAGTTTATCGAAGAGGATAATGCGGGAAAGTTGCAGAAACAGTCGCTGGAGGACATAAGGTCGATCCAGAAAACCTGCGGAAACATGATGGATATGATCCAGAGATTGATGGAGTATTCTAAAGCCGGATTTAAAAATATGGAATACCAGACAGTAAATATGGAATATCTGGTACGACAGTGCCTGGAAGAACTCTTGCGTACAGTTCCGGAACGAAAAATCGAACTGGAAATCACATCTCTTCCGGAGATCACGGCAGATCGCTTCCTGATCCGTCTGATCGTGATGAATCTGTTGTCAAACAGCGTGAAATTTAGCCGTGAAAAGCAAAATGCAAAGATCCGGGTCTGCAGCCGGACGGAGAATGGAAGTCTGATTTTTTACTTCAGGGACAACGGGATCGGGTTTGATATGACCTATGCCGACCATATTTTTGAAGAATTCGGGAGACTGCAGAACGAAGGCAGCTACGAAGGAAACGGGATCGGACTGGCCACCGTAAAAAAGATCGTGGAAAGATATGAGGGTACGGTCCGGATCAGCGGATGGCCCGGGAAAGGGTGTGAGGTACAGATTGCATTTCCGGAGAAAATGCGGGCAAAGCTTGAGAAAAGTGAAGAGGAGAATGCCATAAAAATCGGGATCATGGGGGATTTTTCCGGGATCGCAAGCAAGGAAGAACTGGGAAAACATTATTCTTATCAGCTGGCTGCGGAGGAAATCAACCGACAGGGCGGAATTGATGGAAGACCGGTAAAACTTTTGTTTTTTGATGATCAGTCAAATGCGGGATTAACAAAAACGGGGGCGGAATATCTGACAGAGGAAGAACAGGTGGATGTCCTGATGGGATCAACGCTTTCTCCGTCCAGGGATATCATGCGGCGCCAGGCAGGAAAAACCAAGACTCTGTTTTTAGATACCCAGCAGACAGAAGGCGGTGTGGCAAGTCACTACACCTTTTGTCTTTCTGCACTTCCGGAACAACAGATGTCGGAGATGCTGCGGTTTCTGCTTCAAAAGTACGGACCGAAATGTTATATCGCAGCGGCGGACTACAACTACGGAATCTTGTCGGCAGAATGGGCGAAATATTTTGTGAGGCTTTACGGCGGGGAAGTGGTCGGTATTGAGTATCTGGATCGAAAGATTACAGACTTTCATCCGATCATTGACCGGATCGTTCGTTTGAACACAGATGTCCTGATTTCGCTCTGCGTGTTCCCCAACCATGATGCTTTTTATCAGCAATGGCATGAACGGAAGATGAACCACATTCCAAATGCCACGACCCAGGTGGCGGCAGAGTTCTTTCAGAATGTGGAGATGGAGCCTCCGATTCTTGAGAATACTTATGTAATGGCCTCGTTTATTGAAGAACTGCATACCTCTGAGGCAAAAAAATTTGTGGAGAAATACCGGAAGCATTTCGGAAAAGAAAAAGTGGCCTATATGAATATGGATTCGGAGACGGCTTATGTTTCCATGTATTTGTATAAAATGGCGGTAGAATATGCCGGGACAACGGAGACAGAAGCGGTGATCCGGGCGTTGGAATCCGGAAAGATCAGCTACGATGGCCCGGGCGGCAAGGTCACGGTCCGGGGAGAAGACCATCATACCGTCCGAACCCTTTCCTGTTTTCGGCTGAATGAAAAACACCAGGCAGAAGAACTTTTCCGGACAAAACCGATCCATTCGGATTACATTGAGATGATGATTGAAGAAAACATTGGGGTAAAAGGCGGAATCAAGGCTCTGGGGATCAATGCGGATGATATACAGTATAATATGCTGCTGGACAAAATCCGATGATAAAGAAAACAGCCGGAAATAGGATAGAATATTACCGGAAAAAAGTAAAAAAGAACAGAAAGGACTGACCTTTTCAAAGGAATTCACAGACTTTTCTTCCTTCTTTTTCTGCAGAAGATCCGATAGAATAGAATTATCTGATAATATGTGATTCTGGAAACAGAAAAAAGGAGGTAATTTTATGTGTGATACCTATGTTGTAATGGCAGACTGCTCTGCAGAAAAAGCGGTGGTACTCGGAAAAAACAGTGATCGTCCGGCATTTGACTGTCAGCCCCTGGCTTACCACGGAAGAGAAATGCACGGAAAAGGAGAAACCCTGAGCCTGGCATACACGTCGATCGCACAGAGCGAAGAGACCTATGCATCTGTCGGTTCTTCCCCTTATTGGTGCTGGGGATATGAGGAAGGTCTGAACGAGTATGGGGTGGCCATAGGAAACGAAGCGATCTACACCAAAGACCTGACTGAAAACACAGAACTTGAGAAAAACGGACAGCCGGTCACAAAAGGGATCCTGGGCATGGAATTGATCCGGATCGGTTTGGAAAGAGGAAAAACGGCAAAAGAGGCTTTGGATGTGATCACGGCTTTGATCGAAGAATATGGTCAGTGGGGATCCGGTGTTCCGATGTCAGACACGATCTCCGGATCTTATAACAATTCTTTTTTGATTGCGGATAAAAAGGAGGCTTACATTTTGGAAGCTGCCGGAAAACGCTGGGCAGCGCGCCGGGTGGAGAGAGGCTATGCGGCCATTTCTAATGAAGTCAGCATCCGCGCAGATTACACATCCTGCAGCGAGGGACTGGTAGAACATGCAGTAGAAAAAGGATGGTGGCCGGCAGATAAGAAAGATGCTTTCGATTATGCATATGCTTATATCAATCGGAACAATGCGAGACAGGTTTCCCATATCCGCGTGCAGAGAGTGCGCCAGCTGCTCAGAGACTGCATAAAAGAATACGGTACCGTAGACCTTGCGTATATGAAACGGATCCTGCGGGATCACTATGAGGATACGTTCCTGGAAGGACCTTATTTCAATGCGTCTGAGCCGGATTTCCTGACGATCTGTATGCACAATTCCGTTCCGGGATTTACCTGGGGTAATACGGCGTCATCTGTTGTGACCGTTCTGCCTTCGGAAAAAGAGAAGCTGAATGTGATGTGGTGGGCTCCTGCAGTGCCTTGCTGCAGCGTCTACATTCCAGTCTTTGTGGAGGCAGGAAGATTGCCGGAAGTTCTGACAAAGGCAGGTACATTCGGAAAAACGATGACAGCTCCTTCCGATGTGGATCGGGAAGATACATACCAGGAAGGATCTTTCTGGTGGGAGATCAGAGCATTACTGGATGCGGTGAACAGTGACGAGATCGGATCGACCTATGAGCAGCGTCATGCCATCGTCAGTGCACTTTTCAAAGAGCTGGAAGAAAAGTGGATGATCGAATTTAAGACAGTGGAAAAAACGGCAGCTGCACTTCGGGAAGAGAAAAAAGAAAAAGAAATGTCCGATATCTTGTATGCGTTTACAGAAAAGTGTACAATGGAAGCGTTGGACGCCATCAAAAAAGCAAGAGAGATTTTTGATGTGCTGGACGAAGATTAAAACCGGAGACGACAGCACGATCTGAAAGCCTGGCCTTCGGGAAAGGAAGAAATGGATGAGATATTATCTGGCACCGATGGAAGGAATTACGACGCATATATACCGAAGGACTTATCACAAATATTTCCGTCCGATGGATAAGTATTTTACGCCTTTTCTGACGCCGCATACGAAAAGAGAGCTGAACACCCGGGAGAAAAAAGATATCCTTCCGGAGCATAACGCCGGTTTGTATGTAGTGCCCCAGATCCTTTCCAACCAGGCAGAGGGCTTTATCAAGACTGCATTGAAGCTGAAAGAATACGGTTACAGGGAAGTGAACCTGAATCTGGGCTGCCCTTCTAAAACGGTTGTCGGACACGGCAGAGGTTCCGGATTTTTGATATATCCGGAAGAATTGGAGGCTTTTCTGGATCAGATTTTTGAAAAAGTCGATCTGAAGATTTCGGTAAAGACCAGGATCGGGAAGGATGCGCCGGAAGAATTTACGAGGCTTATGGAAATTTTTACAAAATTTCCGATGGAAGAGCTGATCGTTCATCCCAGAACCCAGGCAGATCAGTATCGGAACTCACCACACATGGATCGTTTTCGCTATGCGCTGGAAAGGAGTCCGTTTCCGGTGTGCTATAACGGAGATCTGTTTGATGCGGGAAAACTGGCGGGTTTTGAAGAAAAATTTCCGGAAGTGGAACGGGTGATGCTGGGACGCGGGATCCTGATCAATCCGGAGCTGCTTTCGTATACTGAAGTTCCTCTGGAGCAGCAAAAGAAGCAGATCAAAGCCTTTCATGATGAGCTGGTGGAGCTTTACGGGGCAGAAATGTCCGGGGAGCGCAACGTGCTTTTTAAAATGAAAGAATTGTGGTCTTATATGGCAAGGGCCTTTGCGGAAGATGAAAAATACGTGAAGCGGATACGAAAGACCGTCCGTTTAAAAGAATATGAAGCGGCGGTGGATGAATTGTTTGCAGCCTGTGAATTGGTTTAAAAAGAGAATGCCATACATATACTGAAAATAAAAAGTATATGTATGGCATTTGTTATGAAACAAAATCCGGAACCAGAGAAAGAAAAAACAAAATATCGTTTTTCTGAAACAGCAGGACTTCCCAAAGATGTGGTCAAGGGGCTGCCGATCATGACGATGTTGGGCTGGGAGGAACTGTGTATAGAAAATTACCGGGGAATCATTGAATATACAGAAGAACTGATCCGGATCCAGACGAAAAACAGCCAGATCCGTGTCTGCGGAAAACGGATGGAGATCGAATCTTATACCAATGATGAAATGGTCATAAAAGGGGAAATTTTATCTTTGGAATGTAAAAAGTGATGGGAAGATTAAAAGGGTATATCAAAGTGAAGATCACCGGACATTCGCTGGAAAGATTCTTAAATCTCTGCAGTTTTCATCGTATTGTGATCTGGGAGCTTACAGCCGTGGAAGACGGGTGTGAACTGTGTTTATATGCGGCAGATTTCAAGAGGATGAAACCGCTTTTAAGAAAGACAGAGACGCGGATCAAGATCCTGCAAAAAAGAGGGGTTCCGTTTTTTCTTTTCCGTAATCGGAAACGGAAAGGGTTTTTCGTCGGGGGCGGGGTTTGCGTTTTTCTTGTATGGCTGTATTCCTGTTTTATCTGGGATATCCGTTTTCAGGGAAACTGTTTTCAAACCGACGAAGTACTGACTCGTTTTCTGAAAGAGCAGGGGATCGAACCGGGCATGAAAAAATCCGGGTTGAAGTGCGAAGAGATCGTAAAAGAAATCCGGAAGGAATTTGACGACATCGTCTGGGTCTCGGCTTATATAGAGGGAAGTGTGCTGGAAATCCGGATCCGGGAAAACGATGATCTGTCTGTGGTGAAAACGGAAGAACAAAATATGCCGGAACAAGAAACGGATGCAGCGGCAGATCTGATCGCACAGAAGGATGCCGTGATCCGGGAGATCATCACCAGAGAGGGAACTCCGGCGGTACATGTGGGGGATCAGGTACACAAAGGCGATCTGTTGGTTTCCGGCCAGGTAGAACTGCTCAATGACGCAAAAGAAGTGGTGGGATATCAAATCTGCAAAGCAGATGCAGATGTGTTGGGTGCCACAGAAATGGATTATCGGAATGTGATCCCGCTTTCTGTGCAGGAGAAGAATTATCAGGGAAAAAAACAGCAAACGACCTGGTTTATACAGATCGGGAAATACCGGTTATTTTTAGGCTGGGATCCCGGGCTGAAGACGAAAGAGGCACAAGAGATCCGGGTATGGGAAAAACAGCTGAAAATCGGAGAAAATTGGCTGCTGCCTTTGAAATGGGGCAGTATTTGTAAAAAAGAATACCGTATGGAGACGAAAACACGGTCATCCGATCAACTGCAGGAAATATTAAGTGCCGAATTTTCCCGTTTTTGCGAGGATTTGCAAAAAAAAGGGGTTCAAATCACGGGAAATGATGTTAAAATACAGATAGACGAAAATCAGGCTGCCGCGACGGGCAGTCTTTCGCTGATAGAACCGATCGGACAGTTAAAAAAGGCTCCCTGAACCTTTATCTATCGCAGGATCGGCATCATCATTTCAGAAAACCGGACAGAAGAAAGGAATAAAGCAGATGAGTCTTTCGGAAACAATCATTGATCTTCCGGCCGAACATGAGAAAAATGTTTTCGGGCAGTTTGATATGTACGCAAAAAAACTGGAGAGAGTCTTTCACGTGACATTGATCCTAAGAGACGAGCACGTGAAGATCATGGGAGAATCGGAGGCGGTCGATAAGGTCAGCCGGATCCTGACACAGTTGACGGAATTGTCAGCCCGCGGGAATACGATCACGGAACAGAATGTAGATTACGCAATCTCATTGGTGTTTGAGGACAGAGAATCGGATCTTGCAGAAATCGACAAAGATCTGATCTGTCATACCTTGCAGGGCAAACCGATCAAACCAAAGACCGTGGGACAGAAAAAGTATGTGGATGCCATCCGGAAGCAGATGATCACCTTCGGCCTGGGACCTGCCGGTACCGGCAAAACCTATCTGGCCATGGCTATGGCAATCACGGCTTTTAAACAGAACGAAGTCAACCGGATCATCCTGACAAGACCGGCCATCGAAGCAGGTGAAAAGCTGGGATTCCTGCCGGGCGATTTGCAGAGCAAGATCGATCCTTATCTTCGGCCACTGTACGATGCGCTTTATGAGATCATGGGAGCGGAAAGCTTTATCAGGAATTCAGAAAAAGGCCTGATCGAAGTGGCGCCATTGGCCTATATGCGCGGACGGACGCTGGATAATGCTTTTATCATCCTGGATGAGGCGCAGAATACGACGCCTGCTCAGATGAAAATGTTTTTGACGAGGATCGGTTTCGGTTCCAAAGTGGTGGTGACCGGAGATTCTTCACAAAAGGATCTTCCCCAGGGAACGACTTCCGGGCTGGATGTGGCAGTGCGGGTCGTTAAGAATCTGGAAGACATCAGCATCTGCCGTCTGACCAACCAGGACGTCGTCCGGCATCCGTTGGTACAAAAGATCGTAAAAGCATATGAGGAATATGAAAAGAAAAGTTCCCACGGAAAAGAAAGGGGCAGAAAGAAGACGTCATGAGTTTGTATATAGAAGAAGAGGGAGGCAGCAAGCTTCCCCTGGAAGAAAGAGAACTGGCGGAGCAGGTGATCGATGCAGTGCTGGATTATCTGGGCTGTCCCTACGAGACAGAAGTCAATCTGCTGTTGACGACGGACGAAGTAATCCGGGAACTGAATCGAGAATACCGGGAAAAGGATATGTCCACAGATGTGCTTTCCTTTCCGATGAATGAGTTTCGTCACCCCCTGGATTTTCAGCAGATCGAGCAGGAAGAAGACTGCTTCCACCCGGAATCAGGGGAACTGCTTTTAGGGGACATTGTGATCTCAAAAGAACATGTTTTTGCGCAGGCAGAAGAGTACGGCCATTCCGTAAAACGGGAATTTGCTTTTCTTATTGCCCATAGTATGTTACACTTATTTGGTTACGATCATATGGAAGAAGAGGAACGTCTTCAGATGGAACGGATGCAGGAAGAGATTCTCGAACGGATGCATATCACGCGGGAAGCGGATACTTTCTGAGCACTGACGGAGGAACATATGGGGAGAAAACAAAAAAACAGAAAGAAAGACAGTGACTTTCTTCTGCAGGGAGCGATCCTGGCGTCTGCGGGGATCATTACACGAATCATAGGAATTGCTTATCGGGTTCCGCTTACATACATCATCGGTGATGAGGGAATGGGCTTTTACGGCTATGCCTTTGAAGTGTACAGCATTGCGCTGTTGTTGTCTTCTTACAGTCTGCCGCTGGCAGTCTCGAAGCTGGTTTCTGCCAGGGTGGCTCAAAAAGAAGATCGGAATGCGATCCGCGTATTTTTGTGCGCCCTGCTTTTTGCGGCAGTTTCAGGTCTGATGATCAGCCTGATCATCGGTTTTGGAGCCGGCGGGATCGCCGGCGGATTGATGTCAGCACCTTTCAGTAAATATGCATTGCGTGTGTTGGCACCCGGCTTGTTCATCGTGGCGATCATGGGTGTTCTGCGTGGTTATTTCCAGGGAATGGGCACGATGATGCCGACGGCGGCGTCACAGATCATCGAGCAGGTGGTAAATGCCATCGTCAGTCTGATTGCAGCCAGCTATCTGCTGAAAGTCGGAGCCGGCGTGGCCAAAGCGAAGAGAAACGATCTTTACAAATCTGCCTATGCAGCAGCCGGCGGAACGCTTGGTACTGTCATTGGTGCGCTGGCAGGTGCAGGATTTCTGTTGTTTATTCTGTTCTGCTTTAAAAAGAGCATGAAACGGAAATATCAGGCAGATCGGAGCCATAAAACAGAAAGCTATCAACATATTTTCAAGATTATTCTCATTACGATCGCCCCAGTCATTTTGAGTACGGCTATCTACAATATCAGCCAGGTAATCGACCAGGTGATCTTCAGTAAGATCATGGCAGCACAGGGACATGCAGAAAAAGAGTACGTTGCTTTGCTTGGAATTTTTACCGGAAAGTACAACACTTTGATCAACGTACCGCTGGCCATGGCAAATGCGCTGGCTTCTTCCGTGATTCCAAGTCTGACGGCAGCGGTTGCCATCAAAAACAGAGCACAGATCTATAAAAAGATTCAGCTGACCGTCCGCTTTGCAATGTTGATCGCGATCCCGAGTTTTGTCGGATATTTGGCACTGTCGTCACCGTTGATGCAGCTTCTGTTCGGGGATGCCCGTAAAACGCCGGCGTTGATGCTGGCACTGGGCTCGGTCACAGTGGTGTTCTATTGTCTTTCTACTGTGACAAATGCAGTTTTACAGGGCTTGAACCACATGACCACACCGGTCAAAAATGCGGCGATCTCACTGGGAATCCATATCGTGTCCTTGCTGCTGATGCTGGTTGTCTTCAAGTGGAATATCTATGCGATTGTTGCAGGGAATATTGTATTCTCCCTTTCCATGTGTATTTTGAATGCAAAGGCGATCTACCAATATTCCGGCTATGTCCAGGAAAAGAAGAATACCTTTGTAAAACCGTTGATCGCTGCGGGGATCATGGGAGCGGTGACCTTCCTTTTCCATAAATTGTTTGATCTGATCATTGGAGGCCGTATCGCCACAGTGTTGGCATTGCTGGTGGCAGTGGCGGTATATGCGGTATGCGTTCTGAAGATCGGGGCGTTTACGGAGGAAGAGCTTCTGGCCATGCCAAAGGGAAGCAGCATCGTAAATCTGGCAAAGAAGTTTCGACTGATTTAAAAATTTTTGTATAAGACCGGCAAAAAGACCGATACTGTAAGAAAAAGGAGTGTTCCTTATGAAAAAGAGATACAGAATTGGTTTGATACTGGGCATGGTCCTGCCGATGGTATTGTTTGGAATCGGATATGGGATCCGAGCACACCGTTTGCCGGAGAAAAAGCTTCCGGAAAATGTGAAAGCAGAAAATCTGACTCCGGCCGAAGGCGATGCACAAAAAAACAGTGGGTATTACCTGAAAGATCTCAACGGTTATCTTGCCGTCTATCTGCAGGACGGACAGACGCTTTATGAATATACGGATATTTCTGTTCAGGAGCTTCCCGAAGAACTTCAGGAGGAAATCATGTCGGGAAAACGGATCGAAACGACAGAGGAATTGTACGGATTTCTGGAAAATTATTCCAGTTGAACCAAACAGAAAGGTTGGAAACAGATATGGACAAACAAAAGATAGAACGGATCAATGAGTTGTACCGGAAATCAAAAGCAGAGGGGCTTACACCGGAAGAAAAGGAAGAGCAGACAAAACTGCGGGAAGAATATCTGTATTTATGCAGGAAAAATCTCCGCAGCCAGCTGGACCGGATCGATATTCGGGAAAAGGACGGATCCATCACCAATTTGGGAAAGAAATATGGCAAGTAAAAAAGAAATCAGAGAGCAGATTTTGAAGAAACGTCAGGCTCTTTCTTTGGAAGAGTGGAAAGAAAAAAGTCTGACCATCGCAAAACAGATCTTTTTACACCCGGCTTTTCGGGAAGAAACATATATTTTCGCGTATCTGCCGATCCGGGGGGAAGTTAATACGCTGCCGGTCCTGGAAGAAGCCTGGAGACAGGGAAAAAAAACGGCAGTTCCCAAAGTGATCTCTGAAACAGAAATGGAATTTTATGAGATCACGTCCCTGGCAGATCTGTCTCCGGGAAAATTTGGAATTTTAGAACCGGTCACAGAGAAAAGAGCAGAAACAAAAAAAGCGTTGATCTTAATGCCGGGAGCCGCTTTTGACCGTTCTTGTGCCCGGATCGGATACGGAGGCGGATATTATGACCGGTATCTGAAAAAGCATCCTCAAATGCACACTGCTGCCCTGGCCTTCGATCTGCAGCTGGTGGAGGAGATCACGGCAGAGTCCCATGATATCAAACCGGAATATCTGGTAACGGAAACAGAATGTCTGTGCCAAAAAGGAGAAGAGTGCAAATGAATACATTACCAAAGGATCCGGTCATGCTGCTCAGTGTCATCAACACAAAACTGCGGGATGATTATCCGGATCTGGAAACCCTATGCGAGGATTTGGAGATCAATCAAAAAGAAACGGAAAAAGTTTTGGAAAGCATTGACTATTTTTATGACCGGGAGAAAAACCGGTTTTTATAAACAGACTTAGAAACAAGGGGAACCTTATGCAGAATAAAACGACAGAAACAGAATTGGAAGTACTGATGGAGAGCATAGACCTGAAGGGGGCGGTCCCGAAAGAAGAACCTATGCGCCAGTATTATTTTATCAAAAAGGCGCGCCGGCTGCTGGAAGAAAGAAAAGAGCGGAAAGGCAGAGAGCTTACATATCATGTGACAACCTTTGGCTGTCAGATGAACGCCAGGGATTCCGAAAAGCTGGCAGGTATTTTGGAAACCGTCGGTTACCGGGAATCCCCGGATGAAAACCAGGCGGATTTTGTAATCTTTAACACGTGCACGGTGCGGGAAAACGCCAATCAAAAGTTGTACGGACGATTGGGGCAGTTAAACCGGGCAAAAAAACAGAATCCAGATATGCTGATCGGTCTTTGCGGCTGCATGATGCAGGAGCCGGAGGAAGTGGAAAAGATCAAAAAGAGTTACCGGCAGACGGATCTGATCTTTGGGACGCACAATATTTATAAATTTGCAGAGCTTCTCACCACTTGTCTGGAATCAGAGCGCATGGTCATCGATGTGTGGAAAGAAGCAGATCAAATTGTAGAAAATCTGCCCACAGACCGAAAATACACTTTTAAATCCGGTGTGAATATCATGTTTGGCTGCAATAATTTTTGTAGTTATTGTATCGTCCCTTATGTGAGAGGGCGGGAAAGAAGCAGGGAGCCAAAAGAAATCCTGCGGGAGATCGAAAGTTTGGTGGCGGATGGCGTCATTGAGATTATGCTTCTCGGCCAAAACGTAAACTCCTACGGAAAAAATCTGGAAGAGAAGATCACATTTGCCCAACTTCTGCAGGAAATCGAGAAAATAGAAGGATTGGAGCGGATCCGTTTTATGACATCCCACCCGAAGGATCTCTCTGATGATCTGATCGAGGTAATGCGTACTTCTAAAAAGATCTGTCGTCATCTGCATCTGCCTCTGCAGTCCGGGAGTACAGAAATCCTGCAAAAAATGAACCGGCGTTATACGAAAGAACAGTATCTTCGTCTGACAGAAAAACTGAAAGCTGCCATGCCGGAGCTGTCTCTTACGACCGACATTATCGTGGGATTTCCTGGGGAAACGGAAGCAGATTTCGAGGAGACGATGGATGTGGTAAGACGCGTCCGTTATGACAGTGCGTTTACTTTTATCTATTCACCGCGTACCGGGACGCCGGCAGCCGTTATGGAGAATCAGGTGCCGGATGAAATCGTCAAAAACCGTTTCGACAGACTGTTAAAGGAAGTACAGAAAATTTCAGCGGAAGAATGCGGAAAGTATGAAGGAACGGTACAGCAGGTATTGGTGGAATCGGTAGACGATCACGAAAAGGGATTTGTGACCGGAAGAATGGGAAACAATCTTCTGGTACATTTTCCGGGAGATGCTTCCCTGATCGGAAAACTGATCCGGGTGCATCTGTCAGAATGCCGAGGTTTTTATTATATCGGAGAGATCGCGGAAGAATCCTCCAGTGTTTTGAAAGAGTAAAAAGAAGAAAATGCGTCCAGACTATGTGGTAAGAACATGGGAAAGGGCGCATTTTTTATGAAAAGATTCAGCGAATATCTGTTTTTGGGTGCTTTGGGAGGAAGCGCTTATTACATGATCGAAATTTTGTTCCGCGGCTATTCCCATTGGAGCATGTTTTTGCTGGCGGGAACCTGTATGATCTTTTTTGCCCAGCAAGGAATATGGGTCCAATGGAAAGATCCGATGTGGCGTCAGTTTTTACGCAGTATGCTGTTTCTTTTGTGCGGAGAATTTATCACCGGCATTCTGGTAAACGGTATTTTTCAATGGCAGGTCTGGGATTACAGTGATGAACCCTTTAATCTGTTCGGACAGATCTGTTTGTTGTATGCCGTCTTTTTCAGCGGCCTTTGTGTCGTCGGGATTTGGTGTGCACGTTTCGTTGCCGAGCGGGTCTACAGGGAAGAAACATCTTTTCTAAAAAAGAAAAAAATGCTATAATTAAATGCTATGCAGAAGATAAGAATCCGTCTGGAAGTGGCCGGGCAGGAAAGGAGACAGACGTTGGCAGAAATAACCCCAATGATGCAACAATACTTAAAAACGAAAGAAGAATACAAAGACTGTATTCTTTTTTATAGACTGGGTGATTTTTATGAAATGTTTTTCGACGATGCGCTGATCGCGTCCAAGGAACTGGAAATCGCCCTGACCGGGAAGAACTGCGGCCTGGAAGAACGAGCGCCCATGTGCGGTGTTCCTTACCATGCGGTGGAGGCATATTTAAACAAGCTGGTTTCTAAAGGATATAAAGTCGCGATCTGTGAACAGGTGGAGGACCCGAAGACGGCAAAAGGGATCGTCAAAAGAGAAGTGATCCGTGTCGTGACGCCGGGAACCAACACCGACTTAAAAGCCTTGGATGAATCCAGAAACAATTACATCATGTGCATCGTTTATATCGCGGACCGGTACGGCGTTTCCGTGGCGGATGTATCTACCGGGGAATATTTTGTGACGGAGATCACCGACGGGGAACGGCTGAACGATGAAATCTTTCGTTTCAGTCCCAGCGAGATCATCTGTAACGAATCCTTTTATATGAGCGGGATCAACCTGGATCGTTTAAAAGATAAGCTGGGGATTTCTGTGTACGCTTTGGACAGCTGGTATTTTAACGACGATCAGTGCAAGGAAAAATTGAAAGAACATTTTCAGGTTTCGTCCCTGCAAGGACTGGGCCTGGAGGATTATGACTGCGGGACCATAAGCGCTGGAGCGCTTTTGATCTATCTGTATGAAACACAGAAAAATTCGCTTTCGCAGCTGACTCATTTGACTCCTTATATGGCAGCTTCCTATATGATTTTAGACAGCTCTACCAGAAGAAATCTGGAGTTGTGCGAGACTCTTCGGGAAAAGCAGAAAAAAGGTTCCCTTCTCTGGGTGCTGGATAAAACCAAAACAGCTATGGGAGCCCGTATGCTGCGCAAATATGTGGAACAGCCCATGATCCGGAAAGAGCAGATCCAGAAACGTCTGGATGCGGTGGAGGAACTGAAAAAAAATACGATTTCCAGGGAAGAGATCCGGGAATATTTAAGCCCGGTGTATGATCTGGAGCGGCTGGCGACAAAGATCACGTATCAATCGGCAAATCCCAGGGATTTGATCGCTTTTCAAAGTTCTCTGGCCATGCTGCCGTCGATCCGTTATATTTTGACGGAAATGCAGTCGGAGGTCTTAAAAGAGATCTGTGAAGATTTGGATCCGCTGGAGGATCTGTGTGCCCTGGTAAAGAATGCGATCAAAGAAGAACCGCCGCTGGCCATGAAGGAAGGCGGGATCATCAAAGACGGCTTCCGGGAAGACGTGGATGAATTGCGGAGTGCAAAAACAGAGGGAAAGACCTGGCTGGCAAAAGTGGAGACAGAAGAAAAGGAAAAAACCGGGATCAAAACGCTCCGGATCAAATACAATAAGGTCTTCGGCTATTATCTGGAAGTGACCAATTCTTACAAAGAACAGGTTCCGGATTATTACATACGAAAGCAGACTTTGACCAATGCAGAACGGTATATTACACCGGAGCTGAAAGAATTGGAGGATAAGATCCTTGGGGCGGAAGAAAAGCTTTCCGCATTGGAATATGAGATCTATACCCAGATCCGGGATCAGATCGGAGGAGAGATCGAAAGGATCCAGAAAACGGCAAAGGCCGTTGCACATCTGGACGCATTGGCATCTCTGGCTGTGGTTGCGGAAAGAAACCGATACGTCCGCCCGAAGATCAATGAGAGAGGCGTCATTGATATCAAAGACGGACGTCATCCGGTGGTGGAAAAGATGATCCAAGGCGATATGTTTGTGGCAAACGATACCTATCTGGATGAAAAGAAAAATCGGATCTCCATCATAACCGGACCAAACATGGCAGGAAAATCCACCTATATGCGCCAGTCGGCCCTGATCGTTTTGATGGCACAGATGGGTTCTTTCGTCCCGGCTTCTTTGGCCAATATCGGGATCGCAGACCGGATCTTCACACGAGTGGGAGCGTCGGATGACCTGGCCAGCGGCCAGAGTACCTTTATGGTGGAAATGACAGAGGTGGCCAATATTTTGCGAAACGCCACTGCAAAAAGTCTGCTGATCCTGGATGAGATCGGCCGGGGGACCAGTACTTATGACGGTCTGAGTATTGCGTGGGCCGTTGTAGAATACATCAGCGACAAAAAGCTGCTGGGGGCCCGGACCCTCTTTGCCACGCATTATCATGAGTTGACGGAGCTGGAAGGGAAGATCGACCATGTCAACAATTACTGTATTGCCGTAAAAGAAAAGGAAGACCATATCGTGTTCCTCCGAAAGATCGTAAAAGGAGGAGCAGACAAAAGCTACGGAATACAGGTGGCAAAACTGGCCGGGGTACCAGATATTGTTACCGAGCGTGCCAAAGAGATTGCAGAAGAACTGGCGGAAGAGGACATTGTTATCAAGCAGAAAGAGAATCTTTCCGGGATGGCAGAGAATCGAAAAAAGAAAAGCAAACGATACGATGAAGTAGATATGGCGCAGATTTCGCTGTTTGATACGGTGAAAGATGACGATGTCTTAGAAGAATTGAAAAATCTGGATGTGTCCAACATGACACCGATGGATGCTTTGAACACTGTGTACCGTTTACAGAATAAACTGAAAAACAGATGGTAACGAAGCAATAAAACCGACAGATGTAACAGATAGACAGATGCAACAAGATCAACGAAGAACATATAAGGAGAAGCTATGCCGAATATTCAAGTTCTGGATCAGATTACGATAGACAAGATTGCCGCCGGTGAAGTGATCGAACGACCGGCTTCCGTGGTAAAAGAATTGGTAGAAAATGCGATGGATGCAGGGGCTTCCGTGATCACGGTGGAAATCCAGGAAGGCGGGATCGCGTTGATCAGGGTAACAGATGATGGATGTGGGATCCCGGGAGAAGAAGTGCCGAGCGCTTTTTTGCGGCATTCCACCAGCAAGATCCGCACCATTGACGATCTGACCCACATTCATTCCCTGGGGTTCCGCGGAGAGGCTCTTTCCAGTATCGCTGCGGTTGCCCAGGTGGAATTGAAGACGAAACGAAAAGAGGATGAGGCAGGAACCCGCTATGTGATCGAAGGCGGTGCGGAAAAGAAACTGGAAGTGGCCGGGGTGCCTGACGGCACTACGTTCCTGGTACGGCAATTGTTTTACAATATTCCGGCCAGAAGAAAATTTTTAAAAACAGCAGTGACCGAAGCAAGCCACATCCATGATCTGATGATGCGGATGGCCTTGTCCCATCCGGAAATATCCTTTTGTTTTATCAGCAATAATCAGGAGAAAATCCGGACCTCCGGAAACGGAAAAGTGAAAGATGTGATTTATCAGCTGTACGGCCGGGACGTGGCGGCGAATCTCATCGAGACGACCTTTTCAAAAGGAGAACTGCAGATGAAGGGATTTCTGGGAAAACCGGTCATCTGCCGCGGAAACCGCAATTTTGAAAATTATTATATCAACGGACGTTATATCCGAAATGCTGCGGTCTCAAAATCCATCGAAGATGCCTACAAAGATTTTATGATGCAGCATAAATTTCCGTTTGTTGTCCTGTATTTTACGATGCCGCCGGAAGAAATCGACGTCAATGTACACCCTGCAAAAATGGAAATCCGGTTTCACAGACAGCAGGAAGTTTATCAATTTGTCTTTGAGGGTGTCCACCGTTTTTTGACGGAACCGGAACTGATTCCGGACGTAAAAATAGACGAGGAAAACAGTTCGACAAAAAAAGCGGAAAAGCCTGTAGAAACAAGGGTTTTCGACAGAAATTCTGTGAATAAATCTGTGGAAAATGTGGACAACTCAAAGCAATCTGTGGAAATAAAAGATGAAGCGTATTTTATACGGAAAATGCGGGAACGCGTCATGGCTTTTCACAGTCAAAACGATTCTGCAGAGGTAGAGCAGAGCAAGGTCTATCGTCCGGAAATACAAATGGATCGGATCAGAGAAACGGTTCGTTACGCTGATAAAACAGAACACGCTCTGGAAAAACGAGAATCCACAGAGGATAAAACAGAGCACACTCTCAAAAACACCACGCGCGACACGTGGAAAACAGAGCGCGCTCTGCAAAATTTCGCTTCAAAATCAGAAGAAACGAAGCCGATTCCTGAAAATGATCGGCAATTGGATCTTTTCGAAGAAAAATTCCTGGAGAAGAGTCATGTTTCAGAATATAAGATCATCGGACAGGCCTTTGATACCTATTGGATCGTAGAATTTCACGACAACTTATATATCATCGACCAGCATGCGGCGCACGAAAGGGTATTGTACGAGAAAACGCTGTGCGGAATGAAAACCAGAGAATATACGTCTCAGCTGTTAAGCCCTCCGCTGATCCTGTCTTTGACTATGCAGGAAGCAGAAACCCTGGAAAGCCATATGGACCGCTTTGCAGCCCTGGGATTTGAGATCGAGCCGTTTGGAGGGGATGCTTACGCTGTCCGGGCAGTTCCGGCAAATCTTTTCAGTATTGCTAAAAAGGAATTGTTCCTGGAAATGCTGGATCAAATGGCTGACGGGATCACCACGACCATGACACCGGATCTGATCGACGAGAAGATTGCTTCTATGTCTTGCAAGGCCGCTGTCAAGGGAAACCAGAAATTGTCGCTGCAAGAGGCGCAGACTTTGATCAGCGAGCTGCTGGAGCTGGAAAACCCGTATCACTGCCCTCATGGACGTCCCACGATCATTTCTATGACCAAACGGGAATTGGAGAAAAAGTTTAAGCGGATCGTGTAAAACCAAAACGATAAAAGTTGAAATCTGAAAATGAGACAGCATACAAAGAATCAGGAGATGGAAAATGGAAAATTTGCCTCTGGTCGTATTGACCGGACCGACAGCGGTCGGAAAAACAAAGCTTTCGATCAATCTGGCGAAAATGCTGGACGGAGAAATCATTTCTGCAGACTCCATGCAGGTTTACCGCCGGATGGATATCGGGTCTGCCAAGATCCGCCCGGAGGAGACGGAAGGGATCCCGCATTATCTGATCGATGAGATCGAGCCTACAGAAGAATTTAATGTGGTAAAATTCCAGGAAATGGCTAAGGCGGCACTGCAAAAAATTTATGCCAACGGGCATATCCCTATTTTGGTGGGCGGTACCGGGTTTTATATCCAGGCATTGCTCTATGACATCCATTTTACGGAAAATCCGGGCGATACCTCTTTTCGGGAAGAATTGCAGCAAATGGCAGAAGAAAAAGGGGAGGAAGTTCTTTATGAAAAGCTGTGCGAAGTAGATCCCAAGGCGGCGGAAGAAATTCATAAGAACAACCGAAAGCGCGTGATCCGTGCACTGGAATACTATCACCAGACCGGAAAACCGATTTCTGCCCATAACGAAAGAGAAAAGCAGCGCAGATCGCCTTATCAGTTTCTTTATTTTGTATTGACGGATGACCGGAAACTTCTTTATGAAAGAATTGACAAACGAGTCGATCAAATGCTGGAAGAAGGCTTGTTGGAGGAAGTGCGGACGTTAAAGGAGTCGGGATGCACGAAAGATATGGTTTCTATGCAGGGGCTGGGGTATAAAGAAATACTTGCCTTTCTGGACGGAGATTATGAAACATTGGAAAAGGCTGTGGAGGATCTGAAAAAGAATACCCGGCATTTCGCCAAGAGACAGCTTACGTGGTTTCGGCGGGAGCGGGATGTGATTTGGCTGGACAAATCGGAATTTGGGTACGATGAGACAAAAATATTGTACAAGATGAAAGAACTCTGCCTGGAAAAAGGCATTTTGAATACAGAGACGAAAGGAAAGCATACAGAAAATGGAAACGAATAAAATGTATCAGGAACTTGGAATTTCAGAACATGTCCTTCGGTTCGGAGAACAGATTGAAGCAGAACTGAAAGAGCGGTTTGACGAGATCGACCGCAGGGCAGAGTATAACCAGCTGAAGGTGCTTTGCGCCATGCAGAAGAACCGTGTCAACGAAGGATGTTTTCATTATGCCAGCGGTTATGGATACAGTGATAAGGGGCGGGATGTGCTGGAACAGGTATATGCGGATGTGTTCCACACGGAAAGCGCCCTGGTGCGCCCGCAGATTACTTGCGGGACTCACGCCCTGGCCTTGGCCCTGTCCGCGAATCTGCGCCCCGGAGACGAGGTGATGTCGCCGGTGGGTAAACCCTACGATACTTTGGAAGAAGTGATCGGGATTCGGCCTTCCAGAGGTTCCCTGGCGGAATACGGAGTGTCCTACCGTCAGGTAGAATTAAAAGAAGACGGATATTTTGATTATCCGGCGATCGAAAAAGCGTTAAACGAAAAGACCAAGCTGGTGACGATCCAGCGTTCCAAAGGCTATCAGACCCGTCCCAGCTATTCGGTAGAAGAGATCGGTCAGCTGATCGCATTCATCAAAGAACGGAAACCGGATGTGATCTGTATGGTGGATAACTGTTACGGAGAGTTTGTGGAAACGAGAGAACCAAGCGATGTCGGTGCAGATATGGTGGTGGGTTCTTTGATCAAAAACCCGGGCGGGGGACTGGCACCTATCGGAGGTTATATTGCCGGGACAAAAGAATGCATCGAAAACTGCAGCTATCGGCTGACGGCTCCGGGGCTGGGACAGGAAGTCGGCGCTTCCCTGGGTGTGATGCAGTCCTTTTTCCAGGGATTTTTTCTGTCGCCGGTGGTGGTTGCCAGCGCACTGAAAGGGGCGATTTTTGCCGCCAACATCTATGAGAGCCTGGGATTTCCGGTGATCCCAAACGGAAAGGAAGCCCGTCACGACATCATCCAGGCAGTAGAACTGGGAACGCCGGAGGGTGTGATCGCGTTCTGCCGGGGCATTCAGGCGGCGGCACCTGTAGACAGTTATGTCACGCCGGTTCCGTGGGATATGCCGGGCTACGACAGCCAGGTGATCATGGCGGCCGGAGCTTTTGTGCAGGGGTCCTCCATCGAGCTGAGCGCGGACGGACCGATGAAACCGCCTTATGCCGTTTATTTCCAAGGAGGGCTCACATGGCCCCATGCTAAGCTGGGTATTCTGCAGTCTCTTCAACAGATGGATCAGGCGGGGCTCGTAAAATTATGAAAAAAGTGATTGTAGTCGGAGGCGGGGCTTCCGGAATGATGGCGGCTGTAACAGCAGCTTCCGAAGGGGCAGATGTCACGGTCTTGGAACACAAAGACCGGGTCGGAAAAAAGATTTTATCCACCGGAAACGGGCGGTGTAATTTTACGAATACAGAACAAAGGACCGAATTTTATCATTGTGAGAACCCGGATTTTCCGGAACAGGTTTTAGAGCAGTTTACCCATTTGGATACCATTGCCTTTTTTAACAGGCTGGGAATCTACTGCAAAAACAGGAACGGATACCTTTATCCTTATTCCGATCAGGCTTCGGCGATATTGGATGTCCTGCGGATGGAATTGGACAGACTGGGCGTGCAGGTGGAAACGGAAGCGGAGATCCGATGGATTTGCAAAAAAGACCGGCTGTTCCGAATCGAAACCAAGGAAAAAACTTACAGTGCAGATCGAGTGATATTGGCCACCGGCGGAAAAGCAGCAGCGTCTACCGGGTCTGACGGAAGCGGATATAAACTGGCCCGACAACTGGGACATCATCTGATCCCGGTGGTGCCGGCGCTGGTACAGCTGAAGTGCAGGGAAACCTTTTATCCGCAAGTCGCAGGCGTCCGGATCCAGGGATGCGTGGCTGTTTACACGGAAGGCAAATTTCAGGCGGCGGATCAGGGAGAGATTCAGCTTACCAAATACGGGATTTCCGGCATCCCGGTCTTCCAGGTGAGCCGGTATGCAGCCAAAGCGCTGGCAGAACACAAACGCACAGAGGCTGTGCTGGACTTTATGCCGGATTTTTCCGGAAAAGATTTTGCAGCCTTTCTGGGCCGGCGGATCGCAGAACACCCGGAACGAAAAATGAGAGTCTTTTTTACCGGACTTTTCCCAAAGAAAATGGCGGAACTGTTTTTGAAGCTGGCCTTGATAAAACCGACAGAATCGGCAGGAAGGCTTTCTGCTTCAGATGTGGAGCGGATGGTGCGGATCATCAAAAGCTTCCGGACCCAGATCACAGATACCAACGGATTTGAAAATGCCCAGGTCTGTGCGGGAGGAGTCTCTACAGAAGAAATCCGGCCGGAGACCTTGGAATCAAAGAAAATAAAGGGACTTTACTTCGCCGGGGAACTTTTGGATGTGGATGGGATCTGCGGCGGTTATAATCTGCAATGGGCATGGTCCAGCGGCTATGTGGCAGGAAAGGGGGCTGCAAAGTGATTCGGATCAGTCAGATCAAGCTGCGTCCGGGACAAACGGAACAGGCTTTGGAAGGAAAAATCAGAAAAACATTGGCGCTGTCAGCAGAGGCTCCTTTGCAGTGGCAAATTTTCAAAAAGTCTTTGGATGCCCGAAAAAAGCCGGATCTTTATGAGATTTATACGGTAGATGTGGAAGTAAAAAACGAAGAAAAGCTCCTGAAACGCTGTAAGCATGCAAATGTGCAGCGTGCAGTACGAAAAAATTATCAGATGCCGATGTCCGGCACAGAAAATCTAAAAACGCCACCGGTTGTTATCGGATGTGGCCCTGCAGGCTTATTTTGTACGTATTTGCTGGCAAAGGCCGGATACCGACCGCTTCTTCTGGAGAGGGGAAAATGTGTGGAAGAGCGCATGGCGGATGTGGAAGCGTTTTGGAAAAACGGTGTGTTAGATCCGCAGTCGAATGTACAATTTGGAGAAGGTGGTGCCGGCACTTTTTCAGACGGAAAATTGAACACCTTGGTAAAAGACAAAGAAGGGCGGAATCGATTCGTTCTGGAAACTTTTGCAGCTCACGGGGCGTCTCCAAAGATCCTTTTTGAAAACAAACCGCACATCGGAACGGACGTGCTGGTGGAGATCATGAAAAGCATGCGCAGAGAAATCTGCCGGCTGGGCGGAGAGATCCGTTTCGGTATGTGCGTCACAGATTTTGAGATCGAAACAAAAGGGACGGAGAGACATTTAAACACTCTGATCGTAAACGGTAAAGAGTGCATGCCCGTTCAGGCGGTGGTATTGGCGCCCGGTCACAGTGCGAGGGATACCTTTTCGACTTTGTATCAAAAAGAAGTGCCGATGGAAGCCAAATCCTTTGCGGTGGGAGTGAGAGCCGAACATCTGCAGACGGAGATCGATTTTTCCCAATACGGAAAAGAACGCGGAGACCTGCTGCCTCCGGCGTCCTATAAACTGACGGCGAACTTGGAAAACGGAAGAGGCGTTTACACGTTCTGCATGTGTCCGGGCGGTTACGTAGTCAATGCATCTTCGGAAGAGGGAAAACTGGCCGTAAACGGCATGAGCTACAGTGACCGGTCCGGTTCCAATGCAAACAGTGCAGTCGTAGTGACGATCACACCGGAAGACTATGGAACGGAAACCCCGTTGGACGGAGTCGCTTTTCAGAGAGATCTGGAAGAAAAGGCATATCTTGCAGGCGGCGGGAAAATTCCGGTGCAGCGCTATGACGATTTTTGCAAAGACCAAAAAAGTACCGGCTTCGGAAAAGTACTTCCGCAGATGAAAGGTGGTTATGCGTTTGCAAATCTCCGGGATGTTTTTCCGGAAAACCTGTCCCAGGCGCTGATCAGCGGGATCCGGCAGTTCGGACAGCATCTGAAAGGATTTTCAGACGGTGATACGGTTTTATCCGGCGTGGAGAGCAGGACTTCTTCCCCGGTGCGGATTCTTCGCGGGGAAACGCTGGAAAGTGCTGTAGAGGGACTTTATCCCTGCGGAGAAGGGGCCGGATATGCCGGCGGGATCACATCTGCAGCCATGGACGGGATGAAGGTGGCGGAAGCCCTGATCCGGCGTTATGCGCCGCCGGACGGAACTCAAACGCACGAATAGATTCGATGAGATCACAGCAAGTTCACAAAAAATTAATAGGATATTTCTATACACCTTTTTTGAAATATGGTAGAATAAAGTGCGAATCGTGTCTGAAGTTGTATCATTTATGAAGCAAGATCAGACAGAAAATTTAAAATTACTGGAAGAGGAAGAGCGCCCTTATGAGAAGTGCGAACGCCACGGTGCGGCTTATCTCACAGATATTGAGCTGCTGGCCGTCCTGCTGAGGACAGGAACCCGGGGCGGAAATGTCCTTTCTCTTGCCAGACAGATACTATATCCTATTTTTACTCAGAAAGGGATTTTAAACATCCATTACTGGACGTTGGAAAGACTGATGGGTATCAAAGGGATCGGAAAAGTAAAAGCGATTCAGATCTTGTGTCTTTCGGAGCTGGCGAAGCGTCTTGCAAAAGCCACGGCCGGAGAGTCACTTTGCTTTTCTTCCCCGGAATCGATTGCAAAATATTACATGGAAGATATGAGGCACAGACAGCAGGAATATATGAAGCTTCTGTTGTTCAACACCCGCACAAAACTGATTGGTGAGACAGATATTTCCAAAGGAACCGTAAATGCTGCCCTGGTTTCACCCAGGGAGCTTTTTATTGAGGCCCTTCAGAAAAATGCTGTCTCGATCATACTGCTCCACAATCACCCCAGCGGGGATCCCACCCCGAGCAAAGAAGACATTCTGCTTACCAGAAAAGTGCGGGATGCCGGAAATTTGATCGGGATCGATCTGTTAGATCATATCATTCTTGGAGATAATACTTATATCAGCCTGAGTGAAAAAGGATTTTTGTCTTGAATATACACGTCAGATATGGAATGGGGAATGAATATGGCCAGAAACGTTTACGGGCTGGATCTCGGAAGCTATGAAGTTAAGATATACGACAAAAATCAAAATGTGATCCGCAAGGAAAAAGATACCATTGCGGTAGAAAACAAAAAATATATTTTTGCGGCAGGAGATGAGGCATATGAAATGTATGAAAAAGCACCGGAAAATGTACAGGTGATTTTTCCTATGAAGAATGGCGTCATCTCTCATTTTGAGGATATGCAGTATCTGCTGCAGAGCCTGCTGAACCCGGAGCAAAAATTGATGAGAGGCGCCGAATATGTGATCGCTGTCCCGACGGATGTTACGGAGGTAGAGAAAAAAGCCTTTTATGATCTGGTTTCTTATTCATCCGCCAGAGCAAAGGAAGTGCGCATCGTAGAGAGAGGGATCGCTTCGGCGGTGGGATTGGGACTGAATGTGATGGAAGAAAAAGGAATCTTCATCGCAGATTTCGGCGGAGATACCACTGAGCTTTCCGTGTTGTCCCAGGGCGGTATCGTGCTGAACCGCCTGGTGAAGATCGGCGGTGCGACGCTGGATACTGCCGTTGCGAATCTGGTCAGATACCACAAGGATTTTCTGATCGGAAAGCTGACATCGGAGGCTTTGCGCAGACGTTTCGGGGTGTTTGAGGAAAGCGGAGATGCTTCGATGACGGTGGCAGGAAGAAATCTGATCACCGGGATCCCGCAGCAGGTAGAAGTATCTGTGGGACTGGTACGGGCCGCAGTAAAGGAACCGTTGAAAGAATGCGTCCGTTCTATTTTGTCTATGCTGGACCGCACGCCTCCGGATGTTCGGAAAGCGGTGGAGGGAAAAGGATTATTTCTGACCGGTGGGCTGGCAAAACTGCGGGGGATCGATACGTACCTTCAGGAGATGACCGGATTGAAAGTAATTTCCGGTGAACGGCCGGATACCGCAGCTGTGGAGGGAATCCGCAAAATCATATGGAACCGGGAATTAGACAGACTTGCTTATTCCTTGCTGGATGAAAATTATAGGTGGTTAAAATCATGAAAAAGAAAAATTCTACAGGGCCCACCGCCAGATATTTGGTCGTCGGCCTGGCCATTTTCTGTTTTATGCTGATGGGACTTTCCCTGATCACGGGACATGCGGAGTCTCCTTTGAAGGCGATCGCGAACGTTACGATCATTCCCATGCAGAAGGGAATCAATCGGATCGGGATGTGGTTCAGCGATCTGAACGACAATTTTGTCACGCTCCAGGAGATGAAAAAGGAAAATAAAGCCCTGAAAGAAAAGGTGGACACCCTGACGATCGAAAATAACGATCTCCAGCAGGAGAAGTATGAGCTGGAGCGCCTGCAGGAGCTGTATCAGCTGGATCAGAACTATTCGGAATACGAAAAAGTCGGTGCTTACGTGATCGGAAAGGATTCCGGCAACTGGTTTTCTACTTTTACGATCAACAAAGGAAGCAATGACGGGATCAAAGTCGATATGAACGTCATGGCCGGAAGCGGGCTTGTGGGGATCGTGGTAAAGACCGGGCCAAACTGGGCCACGGTCCGGAGCATTATAGACGATAAAAGCAATGTGAGCGGTATGACGCTTACCACATCGGACCGCTGTATCGTGGAAGGCAGTCTTTCTTTGATGGAAGATGGAAAGATGCGGTTTGAACAGATGGAAAACAATGATCACGAGATCAAGGTGGGAGAGCAGATCGTGACTTCCCACATCAGCGATAAATATCTGCAGGGGATCCTGATCGGATACATCAGCGAGATCAACGTGGATTCCAACAATCTGACACGCTCCGGATATATTACCCCGGTCGTGGATTTTAAGAATCTGCAGGAAGTACTGGTGATCACTACGACAAAAGCAGATATGATCGAAAAGTCGGATCAGACAGGAAATTAAGGAATAAGAGGGAGAGAACCGATGCCAAATAAGCGCAGAAAAATATGGCGGAAGATCCGCAGACCATTGATTACAGGGATTCTCCTCCTGATTTTTTATTCCCTGCAATGTACGCTGTTTTCCACGCTTTCACTGGGAAGCATCAAACCGGATCTGCTCATGATCCTGACGGCGGGGATCGGAATCATGCGAGGAAGAAAAGAAGGACTTTTGACCGGATTCTTTTCCGGGCTGTTAGTGGACGTACAGTTCGGAGTTCTTTTGGGCTTTTACGCTCTTATTTACATGGTGATCGGATACCTGAACGGCTTTCTGAAGCATCTGTTTTTTTACGAAGAGATCAAATTACCGGTCATTTCTATCGGGATCAGCGAATTTTTATACGGGATCCTGATATATGTTTTTCGGTTTCTTTTAAACAGTGAATTTCAGTTTTTGTACTATTTGAAACATATTATACTGCCACAGGTCATATATACTACTATTGCGGCTTTCATCCTGTATCCTTTGCTGCGGAAGATCAACCGCAGACTGGAAGCAGAAGAAAAAAGGAGTGCAAGTACATTTGTTTAAACGAATCAAAGAAACGATCCACGATATCCTTCAGTCCAGAATGCTGGTAAGTATCGTCGTGTTTTGCTTATTGTCGATCATTCTTCTGTATCGGCTTTTTTACCTGCAGATCGTAAAAGGAAAAGATTATCTGGAAAATTATAAATTGCAGATCATGAAGACCCGTTCCATAGCAGGTACCAGGGGAAATATTTATGACCGCAACGGAAACCTGCTGGCTTATAACGAGCTGGCATATTCGGTGACCATCGAGGATAATATCACCAGTGACAGTCGAAAGGAAAAGAATAAGCTCTTGAACGAGATCCTGGAAAAGATCATTTCCATCGTAGAATCCCACGGGGATTCGGTGATCAATGATTTCGGGATTATTCTGGATAAACAGGGCAACTATGTATTTAACCAGTCTTCTGAGACCCAGAGGCTCCGTTTTGTTGCAGATGTTATGGGAAAACGGACCATTGATGATCTTTCGGATAAGCAGAAGAACATGTCGGCCGATGACATCATCGAGTATCTTTGCACCAGCAATACTTCCTATGGATATGGCATCAACACCAAGAAGCTGGAGAAGGAGCATGTCCTGAAGCTGGTCAATATGCGGTATGCCATCAGCCTGAACAGTTACCAGAAGTATATTCCGACCACTTTGGCCTACGATGTCAGCGATGAGACCGTAGTATCGATCAAAGAAAACATTGACCAGCTGGAGGGTGTAGACATCGCTGAAGAGTCACTGCGCCGTTATACCGACAGTAAATATTTTGCCAATATGATCGGTTATACCGGAAAGATCTCTCAGGAGGAATACGATGCGCTGGACAAGGAGACGAAGAAGAAATATTCCCTGACGGATATCGTCGGGAAGTCCGGTCTGGAGCAGGTTTATGATGAGGTCCTGCAGGGAACGAAAGGAGAAGTCAGTGTCTATGTAGATTCGGTGGGAAAAGTCACCGAAACAGTCAGCCAGAAAGATCCTAAAGCCGGGAATGACGTGTATCTTACGATCGATAAAGACCTGCAGGAACAGGCTTACAAGCTGTTGGAAGAAAAGCTTGCGGGTATTCTGGTCAATAAAATAAGCAATACTCTGGATTATGATCCTTCTGCCGAAAGCAGCACAACAAATATCAGGATTCCGGCCGGAGACGTCTATTATGCATTTATCGGAAATGAGATCCTGGATATGTCACATTTTGCAGAGGATGAGGCAGGAAGTGCAGAAAAGCAGATTTATGCCACTTTTTCTGCCCGAAAAGAAGCCGTTATCCAGGAAATCGAATCTTATCTTTCGGATCCGAGCGGAGCCGCTTACAAAGATCTTTCTCGGGAAATGCAAGGCTATATCAATTATATTGTGTCTGACCTTCTGACAACGGATGTGGGGATCTTGGACAATTCGGCCATTGACACTTCTGATTCTGTGTACAAGCAGTGGGCAAAGGACGAGAGCATCAGCCTGAACACCTATCTGAATTACGCGATCTCCCAGAACTGGCTGGATACTTCAAAATTGAGCGATTACGTCAAAGAAGGAAAATATACGGATTCTGCCGAAGTTTATCAGGGCCTTTTGAATTTTCTGCAGGAATATTTGAAAACAGATAGTGATTTCGACAAACTTTTATATAAATATCTTATAAAATCAGGTGGAGTATCCGGAGCACTGATTTGTGCTTCTGTGTACGAACAGGGAATCCTGCCTATGGATGAAGGTACTTACAACGGATTGCTTTCCGGAGGGGATGCCTATGCGTGGGTCATCGGAAAGATCAGTAATCTTGAGATTACGCCGGGACAGCTGGGCCTGGAACCTTGTACCGGTTCCGTGGTGATCAGCGATGTTAACACCGGAGAAGTTTTGGCATGTGTCTCCTATCCGGGCTATGACAATAACCGCCTGGCAAATGTAATGGATTCTGCTTATTACAATCAACTGGTGACCGGAATTTCCCGTCCGTTTTATAACAACGCAACTCAGGAAAAGACGGCTCCCGGTTCCACTTTTAAAATGGTTTCTTCTGCGGCAGGTCTGACGGAAGGAATTATCAAAGGTACTGATACCATATTCAACTGTACAGGCGTTTATGACAAAGTATCTCCAAATCCTAAATGTTGGATCTATCCGGGTGCCCATGGTGGGCTGAACGTGGTCAATGCCATTGCCGTTTCCTGCAACAACTTTTTCTATGAAGTGGGTTATGAGCTGGGACTGGATGAAAACGGAGACTTTTCCAGCGACCGAAGTGTGAAAAAGCTTGCTTCTTATGCAGAAGAATTCGGACTGGGAGAGACCACAGGAATCGAGATCCCGGAGTCTTCCCCACAGATATCAGATGAGGCCGGCGTTCCATCTGCCATCGGACAAGGTACCCACAACTATACGGTCAGCCAGCTGAATCGGTACGTGGCGGCTGTGGCAAACCGGGGAACAGTGTATGATCTGACGCTTTTAGACAAAATAACAGATGTTGACGGAAAGCTGATCCAGCAAAACGAACCAACGGTCGCACATAAGATCGAAAAAATCTCTTCTTCTTCCTGGAATTTGATCCAGCAGGGGATGGAAGATATGGTAAAAAGTTCTTCTACTTTTGTGGGCATCGGAGATATTACCATCGCCGGTAAGACGGGAACCGCACAGCAAAGTGATACACATCCGGATCATGCGTTGTTTGTCGGATATGCTCCTGCAGACAACCCGGAGATCGCCGTTGCGGTCCGTATCGCCAACGGATACAGCTCCGCGTATACGGCAGAAATCGGAAGAGATATCATACGGTGCAAATACAAGACGGCAGATATCAATACGATCATCCGCGGCAGGGCGGCTGAATTGGGAACTGCGATCCACGGAGATTAAAACAGCAAAATGATGATCAGAAATCACAGGAGGTAACAAATGGGAGAAGTGATTGTGATTACGTCAGGAAAAGGCGGTGTGGGCAAAACCACAACGACAGCGAATATTGGTACATGGCTGGCACAGGCGGACAAAAAGGTTGCTGTGATCGATACCGATCTTGGCCTTCGGAATCTGGACGTCGTTATGGGAATGGAAAATCGGATCGTCTACAACCTGGTCGATGTTATCGATGGGAACTGCAGATTGAAGCAGGCTCTGGTCAGAGATAATCGTTTCCCGTTTCTGTATCTGCTCCCCTCTGCCCAGACAAAAGATAAATCAGCCGTAACGCCGGAACAAATGAGAAAATTGGCTGACGATATGAGAGAGGATTTTGATTATATTTTGGTCGACTGCCCGGCCGGGATCGAACAGGGATTCCGCAATGCCATTGCCGGAGCAGATCGGGCGGTGGTGGTGACGACCCCGGAAGTGTCTGCCATACGGGATGCAGATCGAATCATAGGACTGTTGGAATCGGAAGGTATTCGAAAAATCGAGTTGATCATAAATAAGCTGCGGATCGAAATGGTCAGACGGGGAGACATGATGTCGGTGGAAGATGTCACTGATATCTTAGCTGTTGATCTGCTGGGGGTGATACCGGATGACGAAAAAGTAGTCATCGCAACCAACCAGGGAGAGCCCTTGTATGCATCTGACGGACTGGCAGGAAAAGCCTTTGAAGATGTCGCCCATCGGCTTCTTGGAGAGGAAAGGCCTTTCCCGGATTACAGCAAGCCGGAGAGCCTGATTTCCCGCGTGACACATTTGTTCCGAAAAAATTAGGGAGGAAATGTTCATGAGTGTATCCTCTGTAAAAATTGCAAAAGACAGGTTAAAAACCTTACTGATTGCGGACAGAATCCAATGTACACCGGATATGACGGAACATTTTACCAAAGACGTGTATTTGACGATTTCAAAATATATTGAGCTGAAACCAGAAGATTTTCATGTGAAGATCAATCGGTCAGATATACAGATTTCATTGACAGGAGAAAGAAATTGAAGCAGAAAATCACACGTTTTTTCAGAAGATACCGACTGAGAGATTATAAGTTTTCACTGGTCATACTGGTTCTCATTTTGTCGATCCTTGGGATCCTTGTGGTGGGAAGTGCACAGGAATCCGTGCAGAGTAAGCAAATTATAGGAGTGGTACTCGGTGTGATCCTGATGGTGGTCATTTCGTTGATTGATTACAGATGGGTCCTGAACCTTTATTGGCTTTTGTATGTTCTGAATATCATTCTTCTGATCGCGGTATTCTTTTTCGGCGTGGAGGTAAACGGTGCAAAGCGCTGGCTGGATCTGGGATTTACCAGGTTTCAGCCGTCGGACCTGACAAAAATCATTACGATTCTGTTTTATGCAAAATTTTTGATGGAAAGAGAGCACAAGATCCGCAATAAAAAAACGATTTTGGAAGCGATCGGACTGATTCTGCCGTCCCTGGCTCTGATCTATAAGCAGCCGAATCTTTCCAATACAATCTGCCTGGCAGCTCTGTTTTGCTTTATCTTGTACCTGGGCGGGCTGAGCTACCGTATTATTGGTACCGTGTTTGCCATAGTTGTGCCGGTGGCCGTGATCTTCCTCAGTATCGTGGTGCAGCCGGATCAAAAATTAGTCGAGCCTTATCAGCAGAAACGTATTTTGGCCTGGCTGGAGCCGGAAAAGTATAAAACAGAGGATGCTTATCAGCAGCTGAATTCGGTCATGGCGATCGGATCCGGTCAGTTGACCGGAAAAGGACTGAACAATAACACGACGACCTCTGTGAAAAACGGAAACTTTATTTCTGAGCCGCAGACCGATTTTATTTTTGCGATTATCGGAGAAGAATTAGGATTTGTGGGTTGTTGTATCGTCATAATTTTGTTATTATTAATAGTAATTGAATGCATACTAATCGGGCGGAATGCCAGAGACAGCGGAGGGCGGCTTATTTGCGGAGGAGTTGCCGCACTGATCGGAATACAGAGTTTTATCAATATCAGTGTGGCTACCATGATTTTTCCAAATACCGGCTTATCACTGCCATTTGTAAGCTACGGATTGACTTCAGTCATCACATTCTTTATCGGGATCGGTTTCGTTTTAAATGTGGGACTCCAGTCGGATAAACATAGTCGTATCAGCATTTTATAGATTGAAACGCCGGGAAAACAACGAAAAGGAGAATAGAGATGAAAATAGGATTGGTTGCACATAATGCCAAAAAGAAACTGATGCAGAATTTTTGTATCGCATACAGAGGGATTTTGACAAAGCATCAGCTTTATGCCACAGACACGACAGGGCGTCTGATCGAGGAGGTCACCAATCTGAATATCCATAAATATCTGGCGGGACATCTGGGCGGAGTCCAGCAGCTGGCTACTCAGATTGAAAACAATAATATCGACCTTATGATCTTTTTCAGGGATCCTCTGACCCCCAGCTCACATGAGCCGGATGTGGGAGAAATCCTGCGGAACTGTGATATTTACAATATCCCGATGGCAACAAACATCGCTACGGCAGAAGCATTGATACTTGCACTCGACAGAGGAGATTTGGATTGGCGTGAAATGTACAAATAAGACGCACAAAAGAAAATACAGATACGGTAGGCTTGGAGGCGTAGTTGTTGCCGCTTTATTGGTGGTTTTGCTTCTGGTCAGCTGTGTCGGAAAAAATCAGGCAGGGGAGGGTTATCTTCAGGAATATGCAAAGGAGCATTATCGACAGTCCTCCTATCAGACCGCGCTTTTTGCATCGGATCTTTGTGTCACGGATACAGACGTTGAATTGCCCGGATATTCCGGAAAAGATGCGTTGTCTGCGGCCGGATTGTTTGACCTGGACGATCAGAAGGTTTTATACAGTCAGTCAGCGTTCCAGAAGCTGTACCCGGCCAGTACGACAAAGATCATGACAGCCTATCTGGCGATCAAATATGGAAATCCCGATGACATCGTTACTGTAAGCAACCGGGCTCTGGATCTGGAGCCGGCAGCTTCCGTCTGTGGATTACAACCGGGGGATCAGATCACACTCCGGGATCTTCTGAGCGGATTGCTCCTTGTTTCCGGAAATGATGCAGCGGTCGCTGTTGCAGAGCATATCAGCGGAAGTGTCGAGGATTTTGCGACATTGATGAACCGGGAAGCAAAGGCTCTCGGAGCTACCCATACCCATTTTTGCAATCCGCACGGGTTACACGAAGCAGATCATTACGCGACGGCATACGATCTTTATCTGATTTTTAATGCCTGTCTGCAGCAGCCGCTGTTCCGTGAGATCATCTCGGAGACTTCTTACGTCGGAACTATTCAGCGCAATGGGACCGAAGTAAAAAGCGGGGAATGGACACCGACCAATTATTATTCGGCCGGTAAAGTTGCAGACCCTGACGGTATACATGTGATCGGCGGAAAAACAGGAACAACAGATGAAGCAGGATGCTGCGTGATCTTATATGCAGAAAGTACTGATAGCCAAAAGCCATATATCGCAATTGCTATGGGTGCAGCGAATAAAAGCATTCTGTATTCCAATATGACAGAGCTTTTGCAGAATGGGAACACATCCCCATAAATAAACGAGACTCGCGAAAGCGAGTCTTCATTTATTCAGAGATACTGTTGATCCGTCCGAACAAGCTGATCAGATACAGACCACACAATCCGACGATCGTATAAATGATCCTGGAAGCCCAACTCATATGACCGAGAAGAAACGCGACCAGGTCGAAACGGAAAACACCTACCAAAAGCCAGTTGACCGCACCGATGATCACCAGGGTAAGTGCTGTATTATCAAACCATTTCATGTATATTTCCTCCTTTAAAAGAAATCTGATATTAGTGTTTCTATTTGATCCGAAAATATACATAAAAATGTACGGAGGTATATTTTGACACAAAAACAGAAAAAATCGATTAATATAAGAAAGTTCAGGAAGCGCCGGGAGATCAATTTCGGAGTGGTACTTTTTGTGATCGTGCTGATTTATCTGCTGGTAACCTTTTTTCTCTATCTTACCTCAAAACACATCAGTATTTATGAAGTGCGCGAAGGAAGTATTTTGAAGGATCATACATACACCGGCCTGATCTTGCGGGAAGAAGAGCCCGTAAAGGCAGAAGAGAGTGGTTATCTGACCTATTTTACTTCAGAAGGAAACAAGGTGAAAAAAGGAACTTCCGTCTATACGATTTCAGATAAAAAATTAAACACTGAAATTTCCGGACAGGAAGAAACATTTTCACTTTCCCAGAAAGAACAGACGGAGATTTTGACCAATATCCAGAATTTTTGTGATACGTTCCAGGAAGCGTCCTTTTCGGAAGCCTATTCTTTAAAAGACACCCTTTCATCTGTTTTACTGTCGGCAGGAAACCAGACGATGACAGCTCAGCTGGACATTTTGTTGGCAGAAAATACAGACGGCAAGATCACGGTATGCCCATCTAATCGCGATGGAATTGCAGTGTTTTATGTGGACGGTTATGAAGATCTGACTTGGGAAAGCTTGAAAGAAAACGATCTGGTGAAGGCAAATTTACAGACGGTCACTTTTCATGATGGGGACCAGGTGACAGCAGGAGATTCCGTTTATAAATTGATCACCAGTGAAAATTGGTCTATCGTGACAGAAATCGACGAAGATACGGCGAAAGCTTTACAAGATAAAGAAATGATCAAGACAAAGATTTCAAAAGACGGACAGACACTGTGGGCAGATCTGGAAATTTCAAAGAGAAACAGTATTTATTATGCGAAGCTGACCTATGACAATTCCATGATACGTTACGCAACAGATCGTTTTCTGGATGTGGAATTGATCATGGAAGATGCAAAAGGATTAAAGATTCCGAAGACAGCCGTTGTTGAAAAAGAATATTATAAAGTTCCCGCCGATTATATGACTCTGGGCGGAAACAGTTCTTCGGAAGGTGTGATGGTCCAAAGCGGAGACAGCGCAAAATTTCAGGATTGTGGGACAGTTTACTACTCTGAAGAGCAAGATTATTGTTATCTGGACAAATCACTCTTTAAGACAAACACCGTACTGGTTGACCCGGATACCATGGAAACTTTCCGGCTCACAGAAGCGGATAAGATATCGGGTGTATTTAATGTGAATAAAGGCTATGCAGTATTCAAGCGAATCGATATTTTATGCGAAAGTGATGAGTATTATATCATCAGCGATGAAACGACAGGTGGATTATCCAATTATGATCATATCGTATTGAACGGAAACACCGTGAAAGAAAATGAAGTAGTATTTCAATAGGAGATGGAAAAGATGATTGCTGAAAATTTACAGACAGTAGAAAAAAAGATCCGACAGGCATGTGAAAAGGCAGGACGGGACCGCTCGGAAGTCACCCTTGTGGCCGTCAGCAAGACAAAACCGATTCCGGACCTGGAGGAAGCTTACAAAGAAGGCATCCGCATATTCGGAGAAAATAAAGTGCAGGAATTGACCGATAAATATGAACAGATGCCGGAAGATATCCAATGGCATATGATCGGTCATTTGCAGAGAAATAAAGTCAAATATCTGATCGGAAAAACGGAACTGATCCATTCCGTAGATTCCCTCAGACTGGCAGAAATGATCGAAAAAGAAGCTGAAAAAAAGCAGTGTGTCGTCAAGATACTGATAGAAGTGAATGTGGCGGAAGAGGACAGCAAATTCGGCGTGCACACAGAGGAAGTTTTGCCTTTAATTCAGAAAATTTCCACCTTTTCCCATATTAAAATATGCGGGCTCATGACAATAGCTCCAAATGTTAAAAATCCCGAAGAAAATAGGCTTTATTTTGCAAAATTGCGTAAATTATTGGTTGACATTAAAGGGAAAAACATTGATAATATCAATATGGATATATTATCTATGGGGATGACCAATGATTATGAGGTTGCGATAGAAGAAGGAGCCACGATGGTCCGGGTCGGAACTGGCATTTTTGGTGTTAGAGAATATATTTAATATAAAAATCATCATGTTTTGAAAACAAAAAAGATGAGACAGGAGTGTATAATATGGGTGTGTTCGATAAGTTTCTTAACATCATGAAACTGAATGATGACGATGATTATGAAGATGATGCGTTTTACGATGATGACGATTTCGAAGAGGAAGAGCCAAAACCGGCGCGCAGAAACTTCTTTAAAAAAGACAAAGATGTAGTAGACGATTACGATGAACTGGAACCGGAAAGACCGGCAGGAAGAACTTCCGGAAAGATTACTCCGATGCGTCATACACCGGCCAGATCGAGAAGCGGCGGTGCAAACATGGAGGTTTGTGTAGTAAAACCGTCTACAGTAGAAGACTCCAGAGAGATCACAGAGACTCTGTTAGACGGAAGAACTGTTATCCTGAATCTGGAAGGTCTGGATCTGGAGGTTGCGCAGCGGATCATTGATTTCACATCCGGTGCAGCATTTGCGATCAGCGGAAATCTTCAGAAGATCTCAAATTACATTTTCCTTGTTACGCCTACTAACGTAGACATTTCAGGAGACCTGCAGGATCTTCTCGGAAATTCCATGGACGTGCCTTCCGTGAAAAGTCACTACTAAACAGAGCGTAAAGGTACCTTATGCAGAAGGACGAAGAATTACTAAAAAAGCGGCTGCAGGAGTTTTCTTCTCAGGCATATTACCGCGGAATCGTTACATATTCAGATTTCATGAATCTGAATGAATTAAATATTTTGCATTCAATTCCCCATTCAGATCTGTACACCAGATTCGAGACTTTTGGTGGATATGAATTATCAGAGCGTCAGATGGCAGCATTTATCCCTGATGCTCTTTATTGTGAGATAAATTATCCGTTAATTCCGGTAAAAATAGCACCATTGAACAAAAAATTCACGGAAGAACTGACTCACAGGGACTATCTTGGTGCAATTTTAAATCTGGGGATCAATCGAAATAAAGTGGGAGATATCTTAGTCGGCACGAATACGGCAAAAGGGTCCGGCGGATCTTTGCAAGAGCAGGAGGCAATTTTGTTTTTGCAGGAATCTCTTTTGGATTTCCTTCAAAAAGAGCTGACCCGTGTGAAACACACACAAGTATCTGTGGAACCCGCAGATTTTTCGATGGAAGAATATCAGCCCTCCTTTGAAGAAATCACGGGGACCGTAGCATCTATACGCCTGGACAGTTTACTGGCCCTTGCCTTTCCGGTTTCCAGAAGTAAAATGACTTCTGTGATAGAAGCGGCACGCGTTTTTGTAAACGGAAAATTGATTACCAGCAACGGGTATCAAGTACGGGAAAACGATATTATTTCTGTCAGAAAAATGGGAAAATTCAGATATATAAAAACCCTGACCAAAACCAAAAAGAATCGTTATATGATCCTTTTACACAAATATATCTAAAACTTTTTTAACATATATTTTGCGCAAATCATTTGCTTTTATAAAAACTTACACGAAACACCGGAAAAGGAAAGGAGCCAAATCCATGAAAAAGAAATCGGGTTTTCTAAAAGCTTATATATACGCGTCACTCTGTTTGGTGATCGGGATCGGAGTAGATCAGTTTACCAAATATCTGGCGGTGAAACATTTGAAAAACCAAGAATCTTTTGTGATCATAAAAGGAGTTTTTCAACTGCACTATTTAGAAAACAGAGGTGCAGCTTTCGGGCTTTTGCAGAATAAAGTAATCTTTTTCGTTCTGGGGGCACTTCTTGTCACCGGGCTCCTTGCTTATTGTTACGGGAAATTTCCTCTGACGCGCCGCTTTTTGCCGATCCGTATCTGTATGGTTTTGGGGTGTGCGGGCGCATTGGGAAATCTGATCGATCGAATCACTCATAAATATGTCATAGATTTTTTCTATTTTGAATGGATCGATTTTCCGATTTTTAATGTTGCAGACATCTATGTTGTGGTTGCATGCTTTGTCTTCTTACTTTTGGTACTTTTTTATTATAAAGAAGCTGATTTTGAATATCTTTTCCCGAATAAAACGAAAAAAACAGAAAAATAAACTAACAGCGGAAGGGCAGAAATCATATGGAAGAATTTCGGTTAAACGTTCAAAATGAACAGCAGGATCTTCGGATCGATAAAGTGCTTGCTGATGAATTGGCGGGAAATTCCAGGAGTTATATCCAAAAGCTGATCCGCGACGGAAACATTCTCGTAAACGGAAAATCTGTAAAAGCGAATTATAAATTGACAGAAGGCGAAGAAATACACGTATGTATTCCGGATCCGGAAATACTATCTATTGTACCGGAAAATATTTCTTTGGACATTTTGTATGAAGACGAAGATTTATTGGTTGTCAACAAACCGAAAGGAATGGTCGTCCATCCGGCAGCCGGTCATTATAACAACACTTTAGTGAATGCATTGCTCTATCATTGCAAAGGAAATCTTTCCGGGATCAACGGAATCCTGCGTCCGGGGATCGTGCACCGCATCGATATGGATACGACCGGCTCTTTAGTCGTCTGTAAAACCGATCTTGCACATCGTTCTCTGGCAGAGCAGCTGAAAGAACATTCGATCACACGAAGATACCGCGCTATTGTATATGGAACCTTAAAAGAAGAGGGAACCATCAACGCAGCCATCGGACGCCATCCGACAGACCGAAAAAAAATGAGTATCCATGCAAAAAACGGAAAGCCGGCAGTTACGCATTATCGTGTTCTAAAAAATTACCGGGATTTTACTTATATTGAATGTGAGCTGGAGACCGGACGTACACATCAGATCCGCGTGCATATGGCCAGCATAAACCATCCCCTTTTGGGAGATAAAGTATACGGACCGGAAAAATGCCCGTATAAATTTTTACAGGGACAGACCCTGCATGCCAGAACGCTTGGATTTTGTCATCCGCGGACAGGGAAATATCTGGAATTTCAGGCTCCTATGCCGGAATATTTTGAAAAATTACTTCAAATTTTACCTGAAAAATAATTCTAAATAGTAAAGATAATTTATTCAAAACGGCATGATTTGTCAGAATACAAATTGCAAATTTAAAACATTTACCTTATAATAATATAAAATGATTGTTTAAATTGAAAAGTTAAGGAGCGTGATCAAATGGCTGGAAAAACAAATACAATTATCACGATTGGAAGACAATATGGAAGTGGAGGACGTGAAATCGGAGCCAAACTGGCAGATTATTTTGGTATTGAGTATTACGATAAGGAAATGTTGGCAGTCGCCGCAAAAGAAAGCGGGATCTGCGAAGAACTGTTTGAGACGCATGATGAAAAACCAACCAACAGTTTTTTGTACTCGCTGGTGATGGATACATATTCTATGGGGTGTTCCGGAAACGTTTTCTCGGATATGCCGATCAACCATAAGATTTTTCTTGCTCAGTTTGGTGCGATCCAGAAAATCGCCGATAAAGGTCCGTGCGTTCTGGTAGGACGTTGCGCGGATTATGCACTGGAGAATTATGAGAATGTGCTGAACATTTTCATATATGCAGATTTGGATTCCAGGGTAAGACGCATCGCCCGTATCCATGACCTGACAGACACAAAAGCAAAAGATATCATCATAAAAACAGACAAAAAAAGAGCACATTACTATAATTATTATACCAATAAGAAATGGTCTGATGCAGGCAGCTATGATCTCTGCCTTTGCAGTTCAACGATGGGGATCGAAGGAACTGTCCAGGCGATCATCGACTATGTAAAATTAAAAGAGACCGTAAAAAGACAGCGTTTGTAAAAATAATATTTATAAAATATTACTTCGTTATCAAATAAATAGCCGGAAGAACAAAGCGGAATAAAAAACAGGAAAACGGAAGAGAAAGCAGAGGATAAGACATCATGAGATTTGTAATACAGCGTGTACAGCAGGCTTCTGTAGCAGTAGACGGGAAAACGATAGGGGAAATCCAGAAAGGATTTATGACATTGATCGGGATTTCAAAAGACGATACCACCGAGACAGCGGATAAAATGATCCGAAAAATGACGGCAATGCGTATTTTTGAAGATGAAAACGGAAAGACAAATCTGGCATTGGCCGATGTAGGAGGCAGCCTGCTTTTGATCTCCCAGTTTACCCTTTATGCAAATTGTAAAAAAGGAAATCGTCCCAGCTTTATTGATGCAGGGGATCCGGATGAAGCAGAACGGCTGTATGAATATATCATTGAAGCGTGCAAAAAAACGATTCCGATCGTAGAAAAAGGTGAATTTGGAGCGGATATGAAAGTCAGCTTGATCAACGACGGACCCTTTACGATCCTTTTGGATTCAGATACACTTTAAAATGAATATGTACACAGATCAGCTTTCTATTAAAAGAGCCATCCCGGAAGATGCAGACCGCATTTTGGAATATCTGCAGATCATCGGGAGCGAAACGGAAAATTTTACCTTCGGAGAGGAAGGAATCGCTTTTTCGGAAGAAGAGGAGAGAAGTTATCTTACCTTTATTTCGACTTCAAAAACTTCTGCTGTTTTTTTGGCCGAGCAAAACGGAAACATCGTCGGCACAGCCTCTTATGTCGGAGAGACAAAAAAACGGACTGCCCATCGCGGCCGTTTCAGCATTTCTGTCAAGAAGTCAGAATGGGGAAAGGGTATCGGCAGTTTGCTTACAGAAGCCGTGATTTCCTTTGCCAGACAGGAGGCAAAGGCTGAGATCATTTCCCTTGAAGTCAGAAGCGACAACATGCGTGCGATTCGCTTATATCAAAAATACGGATTTCAGAAGATTGGGGTTTATCCCGGATATACAAAAATCAAAGGAGAATGGATCCCCTTTGATTTGATGAATCTTTCATTTATATGACCCCAAAAAGATCCAGTGGATCATTTTTAGTTGTCAGTCATACGATAAATAGATTCTGTGGCTCTTTTCTCAGTCTTCTCGCAGATGTACTGCGGAGGCAGCCAAACGGCGTCTGTCATCATCAATCGCAGCATAATGCTTCTTGGTTGTATTGACGTCATTATGCCCTAAGACATCTGCTACAAGATAAATATCACCCGTTTCACGATACAGTGCAGTACCGTAGGTGCTCCGCAGTTTGTGAGGGGTGATTTTTTTGTTCGGGGTCACTACTTTGGCATACTTTTTCACCATATTTTCAACGGCCTGTACACCGATCCGCTTATGCTGGGTAGACAGAAAAAGTGCATTTTCATTTCCGGGAAGAGTGACTGCCTGATTTCGATCATTCTCCAGGTAACTGCGCAAAGCTTTTTCGACTTCAGTTCCAAAATAAACTGTCATTTCTTTTCCGCCTTTTCGAATGACGTGAATGCCGTTATTTTTAAAATCAACATCCTGAAGATCCAGTCCGACACATTCTGAAACACGGATTCCGGTACCCAAAAGTAATGTCAGGATCGCAATATCCCGATACTTTGTTTTCTCATAATACACCTTACGTTGTCCGGTCAGCTCGGAACCGCAATTCTCCACATAATCCAATAAAAGTGCCACCTCATCATTATCCAGCCGGATGATGGATTTTTCGTGTAATTTGGGCATATCGACCAACAGAGAAGGATTTTTTTCGATGATCTGATGCTTGTAATAATACAGATAAAAGCTTCTGAGGGCAGACATTTTGCGCGCAAGACCGGTTTCACTGTTTATGATCTGTTTTTCATCCTCATTTTGATAAACTTTCAGATATTCCAGATATTCCTCAATATCCATAGGATCCAGCTTTTCCAGATCCTGTGGGCGGAACTGGTCAATGGTATAGTTATGATAAACGGGATTTGTTTCCATTAAAAAACGAAAAAAAGTCCGGATATCATAAGCATAGGAAATCCTGGTCTTAGCTGAAGTACGCGGTTCAATGGCACGGAAATAATCTTTTGCAAAAGGAGGGAGGGTTTTTAAAATTTCCCGCAGACGCAAAGTATAATTGACATAAATTTCTTCCTGATAAGTCTGAGTATCTTTTTTCATATATAAAATACATCCTTCAGTCAAAATTTTTATTATTATGATAAAAGTATACCAGTTTCCTGTGTTTTTGTCTATATCTTTTGGAAAAATATGTATTTGTCGTATAGCTATAAATTGCAGGAAGAATAAATAAAAAAGAAAAAGCAATACTGTTCGGGGATTCAAACACTATTGCTTTTCTCATGGGTGAGTTATATATCCATACATATTGCTATGTAGAGATAACCAAGTAAAATAATAAAACTTCCATTCTAACAAATTCTAACAAAACTTTATTCTAAACAAGAAACCATCAGATAGCGGCTGGAATAAAGCTCATCTGATTTCAGGGAGTTTAATTTTCTAAGCTCTGCAATATAAACCTCTACAGACTCACAGTCTTCCGGCATATACGTTTCTGCAATGCTCCAGAGAGTGTCTCCTTTTTTGATCTCTATTGTTTTATATGTTTTCTGAGGAACCGTTTTTTTTTTGTTTATTTACCAGTACTGAAGACGCTGTATACAGATCTTCGTTTCCGGCAGTTCCTTTTACATCGTGAGCTGAAGCGAGAAGGTTGCTGAAATATCCTGTAAAGCCGGAAAGCACTGTAAAAATCAGGAAAGACAAGAAAGCTTTTTTACGGGCATTTGCCCTTCTTTTCTGATTTGATCTCATTCTTTTTTTATTCATCTTACGCATCCTCCTTATTCCCCTTCTAAAGAACGTGTGTTCTTCTTGACTACAAGTATAGTACACGAACAAATGTTTGTCAACAGTTTTTCGAACATATTTTCGTAACAAATGTTTGCTTTTTTCTTCGAGGCATGATAAGATTTAAATAAAAATCAGGATGATAAAATGATCACCCATCGAAAACAGGAAGGCGGATAAAAAGTATTATGGCTAAAGGAAAAATCAGCGCAAAGCAGCAGGAAATTTTAGATTATATCAAGACTCAGATACTGGAACGGGGATTTCCGCCCTCGGTTCGTGAAATATGCGAGGCAGTTCATCTGAGATCTACTTCTTCTGTACACTCCCACTTGGAAACCCTTGAAAAAAACGGATACATCCACAGAGATCCTACGAAACCACGGACGATCGAAATATTGGATGAAGATTTTAACCTGGGAAGACGTGAAGTGGCAAATGTTCCGATCATAGGACACGTGGCTGCCGGAGAACCGATCCTGGCAGAGCAAAATATTGAAGAATACTTTCCGGTTCCGGTCTCTATGCTTCCAAATAAGCAGACTTTTCTTTTGGAAGTCAAAGGAGAAAGTATGATCAATGCGGGTATCCTCAGCGGAGATTATGTCCTGGTTCAGGAGGAAAACACTGCTTCTAACGGAGAAATGGTGGTGGCGATGATCGAGGACGGCGCTACCGTGAAAACTTTCTATAGAGAAAAAAATTATATCCGTCTGCAGCCGGAAAACGATTACATGGATCCGATCATTGGTACGGATATTACTGTGATCGGCAAGGTGATCGGTGTCTTCCGTTTCTTTAAATAAGTAAGAAACCTTTTGGAAGCACTTGTATTACGATTGCTGAAATGTTAAAATTAAGAATAGATTTCTTGTTTTTTATAAGCAGATTATTTACCAGTAGGAGGACCTTGTATTATGAATTATAAAAAAGAATATAAGAAAAAATTAGTATCTGCACAGGAAGCTGTAAAGCTTGTAGAGTCCGGAGATTGGGTTGATTACGGTTGGTGTACCGGTACCCCGGATCTTCTTGATAAAGCACTTGCAGAGCGTACAGACGAGCTGACAGACGTTAAACTGCGTGGCGGAATCCTTTTCAAAGTTCCGGCTGTTTTTGAGCGTGAAGATGCCAATGAGCATTTCACATGGAATTCCTGGCATATGTCCGGTGTAGAGCGTCACATGATTAATAAAGGATACGCTTACTACTCTCCTATCCGCTATTCCGAGCTTCCTCGGTATTGCAGAGAGATCGATACTCCTAGCCGTGTGGTATTGATCCAGGTGGCACCAATGGACAAGCACGGTTATTTCAACTTTGGACCGAATGCTTCCCATTTACACGCTGTTTGTGAGCGTGCAGAACATATTGTAGTTGAGGTCAATAAAAAGATGCCGCGTTGTCTCGGAGGCACAGAGACAGGGGTACATATCTCAGACGTTACTTATATCGTAGAGGGCGAAAATCCGGCACTTGGCGAGCTTGGCGGTGGCGGAGCTCCTTCTGACGTAGATAAAGCAGTTGCAGAGCTCATCGTAAATGAAATCCCGAACGGTGCATGTCTCCAGCTGGGTATCGGCGGTATGCCAAACGCAGTCGGAAGTATGATCGCAGACTCTGATCTGAAAGATCTTGGTGTCCATACAGAAATGTATGTAGATGCATTTGTAGACATTTCAAAAGCCGGCAAGATCAACGGTTCCAAAAAACAGCTGGATCGTTATCGCCAGACATACGCGTTTGCAGCCGGTACAAAGAAATTGTATGATTTCCTGGATGACAACCCGCAGATGATGAGTGCCCCTGTTGACTATACCAACGATATCCGCAGCATCAGTGCATTGGACAATTTCATCTCCATCAATAATGCCGTTGATATTGACTTGTTTGGCCAGGTAAATGCCGAGTCAGCAGGTATCAAACATATCAGTGGCGCAGGCGGACAGCTTGACTTTGTATTGGGCGCATACCTTTCCAACGGCGGTAAGAGCTTTATCTGCCTCTCTTCCACATTTAAAGGAAAAGACGGCGTGCTTCAGTCCAGAATCAAACCGACTCTGGATAACGGCTCGATCGTAACAGATACCCGTGCAAATATCCATTATCTTGTTACAGAATATGGTATGGTAAATCTGAAAGGACTTTCCACCTGGCAGAAAACAGAATCTATCATTTCCGTTGCACATCCGGACTTCCGTGATGATCTGATCAAAGAAGCAGAAAAAATGCACATTTGGAGACGCAGCAATAAGCGCTAGATAGGATCTTACAAACAGAAGTGATAAAAAGAAACAAAAGAAAATAAACAAGATATGCAAATTTTAACCCACTTAGTACCAAGTTTGGTATTGAGTGGGTTTTTTGTTGCCAAACATACGACAAAAGGCCCGGTGGATTCGCTTAAACGCTCAGTGTTCTTACACCCGGCAAATTGCATTTTACGCAAGCGTAATGTATGTAGCTTGTTGGGGTTGTGCATCAAAAAGGAGAAAACGCAACAAGCGTTCTCTCCTCTTCTATTACACTTTTATTCGATTATTATATATCCGAAAAAAGTATTATTTCTTTGCAGCAACAGCAGCTTTGATATCTTCTGTCAGTTTTGGAAGGATCTTGTTCAGATCTCCAACGATACCGTAATCAGCTACATCGAAGATCGGTGCTGTCTCATCTTTGTTGATCGCGATGATAAGATCAGACTCTTCCATACCTGCAACGTGCTGGATTGCTCCGGAAATACCGATTGCGAAGTAAACCTGCGGACGAACAGTTTTACCTGTCTGTCCAACCTGAAGATCTTTCGGTTTCCAGCCGTTATCTACAACTGCACGTGAGCAGCTTACTTCTCCACCGATTGCTTCAGCGAGATCTTCCAGAAGTTTGAAGTTTTCTGCAGAACCAACTCCACGACCACCGGAAACAAGGATTTTTGCATCCATGATATCGACAGTCTCAGATACAGATTTTACAACTTCAAGAATCTCTACGTATTTGTTATCCGGTGTAAATCCCGGATTGAATTCGATAACTTCTGCTTTTGCTCCTTTAACCGGAGTGATCTTCTGCATAACACCCGGACGAACGGTTGCCATCTGCGGACGATGATCCGGACAAGCGATGGTAGCAATTGTGTTTCCACCGAATGCAGGACGTGTCATAAGCAACTGATTGTGTTTCTGCTCTTTGCCCGGAATTGGGTTAAGCGGGAAATCACCGATCTCAAGTACGGTACAGTCAGCTGTAAGACCTGTAGCAACTCTTGCGGAAACTCTCGGTCCGAGGTCACGTCCGATTGCTGTAGCGCCTACCAGTACGATTTCCGGTTTGTACTCATTGATTACGGATGCAAGTGCATGTGTATATGGCTCTGTTCTGTACTCTTTTAACTCAGGATCGTCAACTACGATTACCTTATCAGCACCATACTCTGCAAGCTGATCTGCCAGTCCTTTTACGTCAGAACCGATCAGAACTGCTGTTACGTCTGTGCCCAAATCACTTGCAAGATCTTTTGCTTTGCCAAGCAGTTCAAAGGCAATACCGCCTAATACGCCGTCCACCTGCTGTGCAAAGACATATACTCCTTTATATTCTGCTAAATTCATCATATTCACCACTTTTCCTTTATACTTAAATGATATGTTTCTCTGTCAATTTACCCATGAGGTATGTAACTGCTTCATCCGGATCAAGTGTAACCACTTCACCAGCACCTTTACGTACTTTGTCAGATGCTTTTGCAATTTTTGTCGGAGAACCATTCAAACCGATGTTTGCATCATCCAGATCTTTCAGATCTTTTCTGCCCCATGTAGTGATTTCAGCATCACAAGCATCAAAGATTCCGCCTGGTGTCATGTAACGAGGTTCATTTAATTCAGAAAGAGCAGTGATCAGGCATGGCATTTTAGCTTTAACCACGTGATATCTGTCTTCGTACTGACGCTGAACGATTACGCTGTCTCCCTCAATTTTGATATCCTGTGCGTAAGAGATAACCGGAATATCCAGGTGCTCAGAGATCTGAGGACCAACCTGAGCTGTATCTCCATCGATAGCCTGACGGCCTGTGATGATCAGGTCATATTCCAGATTGCGAAGTCCTGCAGCGATTGTGCTGGATGTAGCCCATGTATCAGCACCACCGAGAACACGGTCGGTGATCAGGATTGCTTTGTCAGCGCCCATAGCAAGAGCTTCACGAAGTACATCTGCTGCTTTTGGAAGACCCATTGTAACAACAGTAACTTCTGCTCCATATTGATCTTTTAATCTAAGTGCTGCTTCAAGACCTGCTTTATCATCCGGATTCATAATTGCAAGCATTGCAGCTCTGTTAAGTGTACCATCTGGATTGAACTGAACTCCACCCTTTGTATCTGGTACCTGTTTTACACAAACAACTATCTTCACGATTCGTACCTCCTATTATTTCAACAAGTTTCCAGAAATAACCATACGCTGAACTTCTGAAGTTCCTTCGTAGATTTCTGTGATCTTAGCATCGCGCATCATACGTTCTACATCGTACTCACGAATGTAGCCGTAACCACCATGTAACTGAACAGCTTTTGTAGTTACTTCCATAGCAACTTCTGCAGCATACAGTTTAGCCTGTGCAGCCTCTACACTGTAAACTTTCTGTGTAGCTTTTGCCATAGCAGCTTTGTATACCAGCATTTTAGCAGCTTCTACTTTTGTAGCCATATCAGCCAGCTGGAACTGTGTATTCTGGAACTGTGAAATAGAACGTCCGAACTGCTTTCTTTCTTTTACATATTCAACTGTTCTCTCAAGAGCACCCTCAGCGATTCCAAGAGCCTGAGAAGCAATACCGATACGTCCGCCATCCAGAGTATGCATAGCGATACCAAATCCTTTGCCCTGTGCTCCGAGAAGGTTTTCCTTCGGGATACGGCAGTCTGTAAAGATCAGCTCGTATGTAGAAGAACCACGGATACCCATTTTCTTCTCTTTTGTACCGAATGTAAATCCTGGAGTTCCTTTTTCAACGATGAACGCAGAAATCTCTTTCAGCTTTCTGCCTCGTTTTTCAACAATACCTGTTACAGCAATCACGATATAAATATCAGCTTCTTTACCGTTTGTGATGAAACATTTGGATCCGTTCAGTACCCACTCGTCTCCGTCAAGAACAGCTTTTGTCTGCTGACCCTGAGCATCTGTACCTGCGCCTGGCTCTGTCAGACCGAAAGCACCGATTTTGCGTCCGGAAGCAAGATCCGGAACATATTTTTCTTTTTGTGCAGGTGTACCGTATGTCATGATCGGATCGATACAAAGTGATGTATGAGCAGAAACGATAACTGCGGTTGTAGCACAAACTTTTGCAAGCTCCTCAACGCACATTACATATGTAAGCGGGTCGCATCCCTGTCCGCCGTACTCCTTTGGCACAGGAATTCCGAGGAAACCATATTTTGCCATTTTCTCTACTGCTGCTTTCGGGAAAACTTCTGTTTCGTCAACTTCCTGAGCAAATGGTTTTACTTCATTTTCTGCAAACTCTTTAAAAAGAGTTCTGGCCATTTCGTGTTTCTTATCTAATGCGAAATCCATTTAATCTTCCTCCATTTTCTATATTACGGCTCAAATCCTATTTGGAATAGTCATAGAATCCTTTACCAGTCTTCATACCCAGTTTTCCGCCGCGAACCATTTTTCTCAGCAACGGATGCGGACGATATTTCGGATCGCCTGTTTCAGACTGAAGTACTTCCATAATAGCAAGGCAAACATCCAGACCGATCAGATCGCCAAGAGCCAGAGGTCCCATTGGGTGGTTTGCACCAAGTTTCATAGCTGTGTCGATACCTTCTACGGATGCAACACCGTCAGCGTAGATGCCGATTGCTTCGTTGATCATCGGGATCAGGATTCTGTTTACAACAAATCCTGCAGCTTCCTCAACCTGTACAGGTGTTTTGCCGATATCTTCGGAGATTTCTTTGATCTTATCTACAACTTCTGCAGGTGTGTTCAGACCAGCGATTACTTCAACAAGCTTCATAACCGGTGCCGGATTGAAGAAATGCATTCCGATTACCGGACGATCAAGTCCTGCTCCGATCTCTGTGATAGAAAGAGAGGATGTGTTTGTTGCAAAGATACAGTCTTCTTTACAGATTTCCTGCAGCTCTTTGAATGTCTGTTTTTTGATTTCCATGTTCTCGATGGCTGCTTCAATCACGAGGTCACAGTCTGTGCAGATGTCTTTTACACCTGTTGTGATCTTCTCGAGGATCTTGTCAGCATCTTCCTGTGTCATTTTGCCTTTTGCGATTCTTTTGTCAAAGCCTTTTTTGATTTTAGCTTTTCCGCCTGCTGCGAATTCTTCGTTGATATCGCAAAGAATTACTTCATAACCGTCTTTCTGAGCGAAAGCCTGAGCAATACCTGAACCCATTGTTCCTGCACCAATAATACCTACCTTCATGGTAATACCTCCTGTTTTTTATTTATTGATGAAATTTTTCTCTTTTCTCTTTTCAAGGAATGCACCCATACCCTCTTTCTGGTCAGCTGTCTCAAAGCAGTCGCCAAAAAGTTTTTCTTCGATCACGATCGCCTGATCCATGTCTACCTGAAGACCATCGTTGATGGCTTTCTTGCAGTTACGGACTGCGATAGGTGCATTTTTGCTGATACCTGCGGCCATCTTTTCAGCAGCCGGCATAAGCTCTTCCAGCGGATAAACAGCGTTTACAAGGCCGATGCGGTATGCTTCGTCTGCCTTGATGTTTCTTGCGCCGTAGATCATCTCTTTTGCTTTTCCAACACCGATCACGCGGGCAAGTCTCTGTGTTCCACCGAATCCCGGAGTAATTCCAAGTCCTGCTTCCGGCTGTCCGAACATGGCATTTTCGGAACAAATACGGATATCACAGCTCATGGAGAGCTCACATCCACCGCCCAGTGCAAAACCGTTGACCGCAGCGATAACCGGAATCGGGAATGTTTCCAGTTTACGGAATACATCATTTCCTTTCTTTCCGAATACTTCACCCTCTGCCTTAGTCAAATTACTCATTTCGGCAATGTCTGCGCCTGCGACGAAAGATTTTTCTCCGGCACCTGTCACGATCAGACATCTTGTAGATTCCAGATCAACAGCATCGATCGTCTGATCGAGTTCATCCAGAACCTGACTGTTTAATGCGTTGAGTGCCTTTGGACGATTGATCGTGATGATTCCGACAAATCCTTTCTGCTCATAACAAATAAACTCCATTATGAAACCTCCTTTATGAATATATTGTTGATTGTTTCCTTTCAATTAAATATTGTGAAAAACAATCGAAAGCAAGCATACATGAAAAATGTATGCCTGCTTATCTTACTTAAAAAAGCATTAATCTCTTTCTACGATTGTAGAGCAGCCCATTCCACCGCCGATACACAGAGTAGCAAGACCTTTCTTAGCATCTCTCTTCTGCATCTCGTGAAGCAGTGTAACAAGGATACGGCATCCGGAAGCTCCAACCGGATGTCCCAGTGCGATAGCTCCACCGTTTACATTTACTTTATCCATATCAAACTCAAGATCATGAGCAACTGCCAGAGACTGTGCTGCGAAAGCTTCGTTTGCTTCGATCAGATCCATATCAGCAACTGTAAGGCCTGTCTTAGCCATTACTTTCTTTGTAGAAGCAACAGGACCAACACCCATGATGGACGGATCAACACCGCCAAGTGCTCCTGCAACCCATGTAGCCATCGGAGTAACACCGAGCTCTTTTGCTTTTTCTTCGCTCATAACAACGATTGCTGCTGCACCATCATTGATACCGGAAGCGTTTGCTGCTGTAACGATACCGTCTTTTTTGAATGCCGGGCGAAGCTTGGAAATGCTCTCAGCTGTAACACCTGCACGCGGGCCTTCGTCAGAATCAACGATTACTGTCTGTTTTTTCTGTTTTACTTCAACCGGAACGATCTCATCTTTGAATCTGCCTTCCTCGATTGCTGCAGAAGCTTTCTGCTGGCTGGATGCTGCAAACTCATCAAGCATTTCACGGGTCAATCCCCACTGCTCTGCTACGTTCTCAGCTGTGATACCCATGTGATAATCATTGAATGCATCCCAAAGAGCATCATTTACCATGGTATCGATCATCGGTGCGTTGCCCATTCTGTATCCGTAACGAGCATTCTTCAGTGCGTACGGAGCCATGGACATGTTTTCCATACCACCTGCTACTACGATGTCAGCATCTCCGGCGATGATCATCTGTGCAGCCATGTTTACACAGTTCAGACCGGAACCGCATACAACGTTAACAGTAACTGCCGGTGTCTCGATCGGAAGTCCTGCCTTCAGGGAAGCCTGACGTGCTACGTTCTGTCCAAGACCAGCCTGGATAACGCATCCCATGTACACATGATCAACCTGCTCCGGAGCAACACCTGCTCTGTTCAGTGCCTCTTTAATTACAACAGAACCCAGTTCTGTAGCCGGAGTTGTGCTGAAAGCTCCACCCATTTTACCGATTGCTGTACGGCATGCACCTGCCAAAACAACTTTCTTACTCATGATTTACCTCTCTTTCTTGTACCGACTATTCGGTTGTTAAAAATTTCACGTATTGTACTAATTATTATACCAACAAACGCGGTATTATACAAGTACTTTTTTTACACAAAACTGCTATTCTGCAAATGTGTTCAGCTTATTCTAGCATAATTCTTCGGAGAATAAAATAGCTTTTCCCAAATTTCAGGATCGTCTTTTTTGTCACAAAGTTTCGGGATCGATGGCCTGTCCGTCTCTCCAGATTCGTTCCAGATCATAGAACAGTCGATTTTCTTTGTCAAAGATGTGCACGATGATATCACCGAAATCGATCAGGACCCATCCGCCCCGGACAGCGCCTTCACGTGTCTTGGCGTGGCAGCCATGTTTTGCCAGCTGCTCTTCCACGTTCTCCACCAGTGCATTTACATGGGAATCATTGGAACCGTTGGCAATGATAAAATAATCTGCGACAACGGTAAGTGCCGAAATATCGATGATCTTGATGTCTTCTCCTTTTTTTTCATTCAGTGCTTCATAAGCGATTTTAATCAGTTCTTTTGAAGAACTTGCTATATTTTCCATAATCCACTCCTTTATCTACTATTGCTTGTTTCCATAAACCAATTACAAATGATCAGCCGCAAATAACTTGTCAAAAATTTTGGTAATATTCCCAGGTTTCCCGGGTCGCAGGATCTGTTTTTCCGCCTGTAGACTCCAGATAACGAAGGGTTTGGCCGGAAACCGTCTTTACAGCTTTGTTTAAATCTCGAAAAGCCAATTGCCGGATATCCGGCAAATTGGGGATATTTTTTCTTCCCGGTTCGATGTAGTCTGCCAGGTAAACGATTTTTTCCAGATCGGACATTCCCGGACGGCCGGTTGTATGATAACGGATTGCCTGCAGGATCTCTTCATCCGAGACGCCGTATCGGTTTTTTGCATAATAAACGCCCAGCTTTGCATGTACCAGGGCAGGGATCTCCAGCTCGGCATCTGACAAAGTGATCTGGTGTTTTTTGCAGCTTTCCAGCTGTTCTTCATTCGTCCCATATTTCCCGCAGTCATGCAAAAGTCCCGCCAGGAGTGCTTTTTCCGGATCCATATGAAAGGCCATCGCCATAGATGCAGCCGTATACATCACACCCATTGTATGCTCATAGCGGCTGTTCTTCTGTCTCTTCTTCAGAGATTCTTTGATCTCTGATATGCTCTTCTGCTCCATTTTGATACAATCCTTTCTCCCATATATAAGCCGCGACAGTTTCCGGTACCATATAACGGACGGAAAGACCGTCGCTCGCCCTTTTTCGGATCACTGTAGAAGAAATCTCCAGCAGCGGTGCCCTCAGCAGATCGATCTGCGCCTGATAAGTGTCCTGTAAATAACAGATCTGTCGTTTCATATCTTCCAGACCGCTGTCATCGCGCATGGCTGCCAGGATCCGGCAGGTCGGAAAAATCTCCCGGAAGAACTTCCACTGTTCAATGGAAAATAAGGAATCTGCACCCAGGATAAAATAAAATTCATGCTCCGGATATTTTGTATTGAAATAATTCATGGTCTGGTACGTATAAGAATGTACATTTTCCCTTGCCTCGTAAAGGGACAAACGAAAATAAGGGATTTCTTCGATGGCCAGCCGTACCATTTCCACGCGGTCTTTCAGCGCAGCTTCCTGTTCGTTTTTCTTGTGCGGCGGATTTCCGTTCGGAAGGAACCAGATCTCATCCAATCCAAAATCTTCGTAAGCAAATTCCCCCAAAAGGAGATGACCGATATGGATCGGATCGAACGTCCCGCCCATAATCCCGATTTTCATAACAGCTCCTCCGTTTCTGTTTATGGAAGGATGATTTTTTTCTTTTCTTCTTTTCCTTCTCTGTAAAGAACGATTTTCTTTCCGATCACCCGAACGACCTGAGAACGAGTCCGCTCGGAAAGCATTTCCGCAATCTCCCGCGGGTCATCTGCACAATTTTTCAGAACACTGATCTTGATCAATTCTCTGGCAGCCAAAGCTTCATCGATGGCTGTGATCAGGCTTGGTGATATACTTCCTTTTCCCACCTGAAAGATCGGATCCATGGTCATGGCCAGCCCTTTCAGATAAGCTCTTTGTTTTGTAGTCATGTTTCTTTTCCTTCCGTTTGTTTTACTTGTAATAGTCAAACTGCAGTCCGTACATCCTTACGGTATCGCCCTCCTGGATCCCTGCCATTTCCAGTTCTTCCAGGATTCCGGTATTTTTCAGGAAATTCTGGAAAAATGCAAATCCTTTTTCCGAATCCAGATTGGTGTACCCCAGCATTTTTTCAATTTTTGGTCCTTCTACCACGTAAATGCCGTCTTCCACCGTGACCTCATAAGGCAGATCTTCATATAATAGCTCCTCTTCCGGAAAATATTCCTGTTCAAACACCACAGGCTCTGCACTCATTTCAGAAAGCTGCTCGTTGACATACCACAAAAGTTCCCTGATCCCTTTTCCGGACACACCGGAGATCGGAAATACTTTGATGCCTTTCGGTTCAAATTCTGCCTTCAAAGCATCCACCGGATTTTCATCTCCCTCATAGATCAGGTCCGTCTTGTTGGCAGCGATCACCTGAGGACGCTTTGCCAGCTCCGGATTGTAGGCTTCCAATTCTGCGTTGATCTTATAAATATCAGAGACCGGATCACGCCCTTCGCTTCCGGCCGCATCGACCACGTGGATCATGATCTTTGTACGCTCAATATGGCGCAGGAACTGATGTCCCAAGCCAACGCCTTCAGAAGCCCCTTCGATCAGCCCCGGGATATCCGCCATTACAAAACCTTGTCCATCTCCCAGGTCTACAACACCAAGATTTGGGTTCAACGTCGTAAAATGATAGTTTGCGATCTTCGGATCTGCATTGGTCACTCGAGATAAAAGGGTCGATTTTCCGACATTCGGGAAGCCCAGCAGGCCAACATCTGCGATCACTTTCAATTCGAGGCAGACCTCCAGTTCCATGGCAGGCTGTCCCGGCTGTGCATATTTGGGAACCTGCATCGTCGGTGTGGCGAAATGCTGATTGCCCAGTCCGCCCTTTCCGCCTTTTAAAACGATCTGACGCTGATTATTTCCCGACATATCGGCGATCACCTTACCGCTTTCGGCTTCTTTGATCACGGTTCCCTCCGGCACCTTCAGGATCAGATCCCGGCCGTCTTTTCCGTGACATTTTCTTTTTCCGCCCTCTTGGCCGTCTCCCGCTGCAAATTTTCGTTTATGTCGAAAATCCAACAGAGTGTTCAGTCCTTTATCCACCTCAAAAATGAGATCTCCGCCTTTTCCGCCGTCGCCGCCGTCCGGTCCGCCGTTTGGCACATAGAGTTCTCTCCGGAAACTGGCGTGTCCGTCGCCGCCCTTTCCGGAACGTATATATATCTTTGCTCTGTCTGCAAACATGTAATTTCCGTATCCTTTCTGCTTGATTGCTAATAGTTGATAAATATAAAAGAAAAGCTCCAGATGGCTGACTGCCTCCTGAAGCTTTTAACAATCTGATTACTCAGCTGCCGGATAGATAGAAACCTGCTTTTTGTCTCTTCCTTTTCTTTCAAAGCGTACCACACCGTCAACCAGAGCGAATAAAGTATCGTCTTTACCGCGTCCCACGTTGATACCAGGGTGAATCTTTGTACCTCTCTGTCTGTAGAGAATGTTTCCGGCTTTTACAAACTGTCCGTCAGCTCTTTTGGCTCCAAGTCTTTTTGATTCGGAATCACGACCGTTCTTGGAAGAACCAACTCCTTTTTTATGAGCAAAAAACTGAAGATTCAACTTCATCATGATTGCTGCACCTCCTCGAAATCTACGTAGATGTATTCACTGTAACTGTTGTCGTCTGTCATATCCTGAAGTCCCAGGATCATGGCATTTAATAAAAGTTCTGCTTCGTATGAGGGATCTCCCTGTATCCGATACTCCATCCTGCCGCTCTCTTCGTCTGCCTGAAGATCTGCCTGATCATCCGCATAACGCTCGATCGCATTTATGGTATTTATCATAAGTACAGATGCCGCTGCGCATACAATATCTTGTCCTGCATCAGCATAACCGGCATGCCCGTCTGCAAGAAACCCGACACACTTTCTTTGAATATCCTGATAAATGGTTATATGGATCATATAACTTCAAACTTCAGATTAGGCGTTGATCTTTTCGATCTTTACCGCTGTGTACTGCTGTCTGTGTCCATTTTTCTTATGATATCCGGTTTTTCTCTTATACTTGTAAACAACAACTTTTTTGCCTTTGCCGTTTTCAATTACAGATCCTGTAACTGTTGCGCCTTCTACAGTCGGAGTTCCGATCACCAGGTTATCTTTTGCTACTGCAAGCACCTGATCGAATGTGTATGTCTCTCCAGCTTCAACGCCCAGCTTCTCTACTTTAATGATATCGCCTTCGGCTACTTTGTACTGTTTACCACCTGTTGCTATAATCGCGTACATATGGCACCTCCTGTAATCATTACTCGCCAACTTCGGCGTTCCCCAGGGGAATCTTAAAAAAACCTCGTTGTGCGGCATACTGTTATATTATATCTGACACTTTATAAAAAGTCAATCATTTTACAGTCGTGTTTCTACAAAAATATCATACAATGCACGGATCGCATTTTTGAAATCGTCGTGTCGTACTCCGACGATGATATTCAGCTCACTGGATCCCTGGTCAATCATCTTGACGTTGATATTGGCGTGGGCCAATGCAGAAAAGATGCGTCCTGCGGTTCCGCGGGTCGCTTTCATTCCTCTTCCCACGATGGCGATCAGTGCCAGATCGGATTCCAGTTCGATATGATCAGGGTTTACCGCTTTGTGGATACCGGCGATCACTTTCTGCTCTTTGTCTTCAAAAACATCTTTGTGCAGAAAGATCGTCATGGTGTCGATACCGGAAGGCATATGTTCGATGGAAATGCCGTTTTCCTCAAACACGCTCAGGACTTTCCGGCAGAAACCGATCTCAGAGTTCATCATGGCTTTTTCTACTGTGACGGAAACAAATTCGTCTGTTCCGGCGATACCTGTGATCGTATATTTCGGGCATTTGCATGTGCTTTCTACGATCAGGGTTCCTTTGTCTTCCGGATGGTTGGTATTTCGGATATTGATCGGGATCCCGGCTTTTCTTACCGGGAAAATTGCATCCTCATGCAAAACGGATGCTCCCATATAAGAAAGCTCACGCAATTCTTTGTAGGTAATGGTCTCGATCGCTTTTGGTTTTTTGACGATCCGCGGATCTGCGATCAAAAAGCCGGACACATCCGTCCAATTTTCGTACACATCTGCATTTACGGCCAAAGCGACCAAAGAACCAGTAATATCGGAACCGCCCCGTGAGAAGGTCACGATGGTTCCGTCTGCTTTTGCACCGTAAAATCCGGGTACCACTGCATTTTCCATATTTTTCAGTTTGTCTGCAAGGAGCTGGTCTGTTGCCTCTTCGTCAAAAATTTCGTCTTCGTCAAAACGGATCACTTCTGCTGCATCCACAAAAGTGTAACCCAAATACACAGACATTACGATACCGTTTAAATATTCTCCTCTGGAAGCAGCGTAAGCTTTTCCTGCTTTTTCTTCAAAATTTTTCCGGATCGTTTCAAATTCTGTGTCCAAAGAAACATCTAACTGCAATCCTGTAATGATTTCATCGTAACGCGCTTTGATCTGCGCCAGCTTTTCGGTGATATCTTTCTCCTCAACGGCGTCTGCATAACAGTCATAGAGCATATCTGTTACTTTTATATCCGCAGAAAAACGTTTGCCCGGAGCGGAAGGAACTACATAACGCCGTGCCTCTTCTGCTCGGATGATTTTCCCGACTTTCTGAAATTGTTCTGCGTTGGCCAGAGAACTGCCGCCAAATTTCACTACTTTCTTCATTTCTCATTCCTCCGGTGTATCTGTATCTGTTTTATTTCATTTCTGAAACTTTCTACAAATCGTATCGATTTCCTATTATAACGATATAAAATATAATTGTAAATCTATAATTGTATTTTTATGCACTTTCTTAATCGTTTTCTGCCGCTTTCCGAAAAATGACATCTGCGTATTCTGCATTTGCTGCTTTTTTCAGATCATCCGGTTTTAATTTGATCTGCATGCCGATCTTTCCGCCGCTGACATACATCTGATCCAGCCCTTTTGCCGTGTCGTCGATGATCGTCGGAAACTGTTTTTTCATGCCGAGAGCCGTACAGCCGCCCCGGACATATCCGGTCACTTTCGTGAGATCTTTCAGGTGGAGAAGCTCACAGGACTTCTCTTTTACGCAACGGGCTGCCTTTTTCAGATCGATCTCTTCTGCCACCGGGATGACGAACACATAGTGCTGTCCGCTTTTTCCGGTCAGTACCAGAGTTTTATAAACCATTTCATGGGGAAGTCCCAAATAATCTGCGGTTTCGATCCCGTCTGTAAATTCTTCACATTCATAGGTCTGATATTCATAAGGAATTTTATTTCGGTCTAAAATGCGCATGGCATTGGTTTTTAATTCTTTTTTGCCCATATTCTTTCCGTCCTTTCGTTCATATATAATCAGATTGGTCCTGTTTGTCCCTTCACGCATTCTGATAACGGCTTTTTCACTTTTTCCCGTGTCACTTCCACCAGTTGAAGCTTTGTGACGTCGATCAGATTGGTCCGCACAGGGTCTTTTGCCAATTCTTCCCGGAAAAAATGCAGAAGGCTCTGCGTGTCCTCCTCTCTGGCCAGATTGATAAAATCGATCAAGATGATCCCGGAGAGATTTCGCAGGCGGATCTGTCTCGCCGCTTCCCTCGCCGCTTCTATGTTTAGTTTCAGGAACGTTTTTTCCCGGTCTTTTCCTTCCGTACATTTCCCTGAATTTACATCGATCACTGTCAGTGCTTCTGTCGGCTGTATGACCAGAAATCCTCCATATCGGATCCATACTTTTTCAGCCAAGGCATGTGTAAGCTCCATATCCAGGTTGTAAAACTTTCGCAGCGGAAGCATGGCATCTTCATATTTTCTGAGAGCATGCAGCAGAGAAGGCATCTCCTTTTCCAGGAAATCCCGGATCTCTTGATACAGATCCGGATCGTCTGTCACGATCTCCGTCAGCTCGGCCGCATAATGATTCCGGAATACTTCCAGATATTCCGGCGGTGCTTTATAGAGACAGGAAAAACAAGTCCGAAAAGGAGCTGTCTGCAACAGGCTTTGATATTGTTCCTGCAATTTGTCTGTTTCGGAAAGGAGCGTTTCTTTTTCAGCTTTTGCTGCACCGGTTCTCAGGATCAACCCGCAATTTTCCATATGGAAGCCGGATGCCCATTGCTTTAATTCTGCTTTTCTGACGGGAGGAATCTTCCCGGAGACGCCGATGTTTTCTTTTCCGTGAACCAGGACAGCCAACCGTCCTTTTATACTGAAATCTGTAGTTACCGAAGGAATTTTCCCTTTGGAAGCCTCTTTTTTGATTTCTACGACCAGTTCATCGCCGATACAAAGTGGCTTTTTCCCGGCTTTTTTAGAAAAAAACGGTTCGTTTGCAAGCTTTAACGGACAATAACACTCTATACCGGGAGCCGTCTCAATGAACATTGCACCGATGTTGGCATTGATCTTTTTGATCTTTCCGATGTAAATATCCCCCGCAGCCATACGTTTCGGATCCTTTTCCGACAGATGCAGTTCTGCCAGAATATGGTCTTCCAAAAGTGCCGTATAGACCTGGTCTTTGTTTTTGGTTACGATCAGTTTTCTTTCCATAGCAGCACCGTTTAAAAATCCTTTCGTGAAACCGGGGTGCCAAGAGCTTCCAGACTGACAAATCCGTTGCCCGTTCCGTCTTTTGCATAAAGTTCCACGCGATGAAAATGATAATCGCTTTCCCGGAATTCCCGTCCTGTAAACCGACACAAAGCCTGTATCACCAGATCTGGTTTCAGATTCTGCTCACTGCCCGCTGCCAGACGCATAAATATACCGTCTTCTGTCATTTCAAATTGATAGATCATAGGAAGAATGTCTACTTCCTGCTCGCTTCTTTTCGTTTTTTTCGTAATGCAGATCGTTTCCTGTTTCAGAAAATCGGCTGCTTTTTCTGCCCATTCTTCCGGCAGCGAAGCATTTTTCCCGGACACCAGATATTCTGCTGCCGCAACAGATGCCATTCCGCCGGCTTTCTTTTCTTCCGGGATCTGCACCAGGCTCAGGACTTCAATGCCTTCCACCCCTACTTCATTCAGGTTTTCCACTGCTTCTTTTGAATCCACAGGTTCTGTCAATTCCAGATCGAAATACTCGCCGTCACTGGTAAGACCGATCCCCAGAGGGCTGGCAAACGACATGATCATATGTGGGCTGTAACCGGAGGTAAAAGCCACAGGCAGCTCTGCCCTGCGCAGCGCTTTCTGGAAATAACGCATCACATCCAGATGTCCGATATAACGCAGCGCTCCGTATTTCCGAAATTTAATTCTTACCTTCATAACAAACGCCTCCCTGGTATTTTGCGGCACCACAGCCGGAACACTGCTGTCTGCAGTTCGGTGTTACGACCCCTTGTAAGGCACGTTCCCATTCCCGTTGCAAAAACGCTTTGCTCACACCCACATCAATAAAATCCCATGGCAGGATTTCTTCGGTATCTCTTTCGCGAAGTGTGTAAAAATCCATATCCACACCCGTATTTTCAAAAGCCTGATCCCACAAATCTTTCTGAAAACTTTCCGTCCAGGAATCGAACAGACACCCCAGTTCATACGCCTTTTCCAAGACTTTGGCCAGACGCCGGTCACCTCGGGCAAAAACGCCCTCCAGCAAGGTGACGTCTGCCTCGTGCCAATTGTATTTCAAGCTCTTCCGGTTGAGCTGCTGCGCAAATTCATGGCGCACTACAGAAGCCCTGCGGATATACTCTTCCGCCGGATACATGACCGCCCATTGAAACGGCGTAAACGGTTTTGGAACAAAGAATGCCGAACTGGCCGTGATCAGGCACTTTCCGTTTCGCTGGTCTTTGGGGATCTCATAATATTTCCTTGCGGAACGCTCACAGAGATGGGCGATCTCTTTCATATCTTCTTCCGTTTCCGTAGGCAGACCCAGCATAAAGTAATACTTCACCTTCGTCCAGCCACCGGCAAAGGCCTGTCCGATCCCCTCCATGATATCGTCTTCCGTCAACCCTTTATTGATCACATTGCGCATTCTCTGGGATCCTGCTTCCGGGGCGAACGTAAGGCTGCTCTTCCGGATATCCTGGATCTGGCTCATCACGTCCAGGGAAAACGCATCGATCCGGAGTGAAGGCAAAGAAATATTGACCTGCTGGTTTTTCCCTTCTTGCATCAAAAACGTTACCAGCTCTTCCAGCTCTTTGTAATCACTGGAGCTCAGAGAACTCAGCGAAATCTCTTCATGTCCTGTATTTTTTAATAAATTTACCGCATGTTCTTTCAGGACTTTTACGCCCTTTTCCCGGTTTGGACGATAGATCATGCCCGCCTGGCAGAATCTGCATCCACGTATACAACCTCTCTGTATCTCCAAAACAACACGATCCTGCACCGCCTTGATAAACGGTACGACCGGTTTTTCCGGGTAAGGCGCCCCATCCAGATCCGTAACTGCCAGCCTTCGGATCCGCTCTTTTGCGTGGGGATTGACCGAACGGAAATCCGCGATGGTTCCGTCTTCTTTATAATCGGTTTCGTAAAACTGCGGAATGTAGATTCCTTCACAGTCTGCCGCCAGTTCCAGAAATTCTTTTCTGGATTTTCCTGCTTTTTTACATTCCCGGTAAAGCTTTAGCACATCATCATAGATATATTCCCCGTCTCCGATACAGACCATATCAAAAAAATCTGCGATCGGCTCGGGATTGAACACACAAGGACCTCCGCACACCACGATCGGTTCCTCATCGGTACGGTCTTTGCTGTAACGGTGGATCCCGCTTAAGTCTAAAATCTGGAGAATATTGGTATAACACATTTCATATTGAAGTGTGATCCCCAGAAAATCAAATTCTTTAATCGGATCCTGAGATTCCAATGCAAACAATGGAATCTTTTGTTCCTTCATGATTTTGTGCAGATCCGTCCAGGGAGAGTAAACCCGCTCACACCATACTCCCTCCATTTTGTTTAAAAGATCATATAAGATCTGAATGCCCAGATGTGACATTCCGATCTCATAAACGTCCGGAAAACACATGGCAAATCGGATGTCGACTTCCTTTGGATCTTTCATGACGGAATTGTACTCTCCGCCGATATAGCGGGCAGGTTTTTCGATTTTTAATAATATTTCATCGTCTAAGGCAAGTTTTCTCATGAGATCTCCTTCAATATTGATGTATCTGTCTAATTAAAAAAGGTCCATCGGACCTTTTTATAACCCTTTTAATATATCATTTATTTGGGTAAAATGGAATTCTTTTTTGATCTGTGCACGGACCGTACTGCTGTCGATATGTCTGATCGAAACCTTTCCATATTCCATGAAAAGGTAGCAGACAAAACACAGCAGGCTTATTCCGATGCGGAGTTTTAAGCTCCCTTTCGGTGCACGTTCCGTCCGTTCCGAAGTCAGTTCCGACATGATTCGATAACGCGGATGTACAGCAGGAAACGGATCCTTCTCCTGATACAGATTTCTGGTTTCCCTAAGAAGCTGTCTCCGACGCTGCTCTGATTCATTCATCTCACTCTATGATCCTTTCAAACCGAACACGGATCTTTACAGATCCTCATTTATAAATGTTTATGAACATGCTCAAAAGGATATGCCGATGGACGCAAAATCAGCGCTGCGCAAGCTCCTGCGTGATGTCTTCCCAGGTGATTCCTTTTTCTACCATCAGAACCATCGCATGATACAGGAAATCGGACATTTCGTACTTGATTTCTTCCGGATTCGGGTTCTTTGCAGCGATCACAAGCTCCGTACACTCTTCGCCGACTTTTTTCAGAATCTTGTCGATTCCTTTGTCAAAAAGATAATTGGTATAAGAGCCTTCTTTTGGATGTTTTTTCCGATCCTCGATGGTCGTGTAAACGGCCTCAAACACTTTGATCGGATTTCGGGTATCCGGATCTGTCCCTGCCACCGGCTGGAAAAAGCAGGTCGGGTTTCCGGTATGACAGGCTGCCCCGATCTGTTCTACTTTGGCCAGAAGCGTGTCCTTATCGCAGTCAACGGTAAGTGTCTTGACATACTGATAATGGCCGGAGGTCTCACCTTTTACCCACTGGGCTTTTCGGCTGCGGCTGTAATACGTCATTTTTCCAGATTTGATCGTATGTTCAAAAGCCTTCTGATCCATATAGGCAAGCATTAATACACTGTTGGTCTTATAATCCTGTACGATCACCGGGATCAGACCGTCACTGTTCAATTTGAATTCCGAAAATTCCATCATGCTTTCAAAAGAGGTCATTTTGATCCCCTCATCCGCACATTTCTGTTTAAATTTGTCGAAAGCAAATTCTTTCTGGCTGACAAATTTTCCGGACACACCGCTGGCTCCGCTGGCTTTAAGGATCTTGAAGATCTCCTGGTCTTCCATTGTGTCTGTCAATACAACATATGGTAATTCTGTGACGTTTGAAACAGAATTCATATCCACGCGATGCATGAATACAATGCCTGCGCTGTATTCTTCGATCAGTTTCTGCTGTTTAAACAGCGCGTCAAAATCATATAAAGATGCCAGGATTCGGTCTTTTCCGAAGCGTTTTGACACTTCCTCGATCAACGTAACGCTGGAGGATTTAGAAAAGTTTAAAACCGCCTGTTTTGCACCGGCATAAAGAAATTTTTTCACATCTTCCAATTTTTTGATGTTGCCGCCGGCAATAATAGGAATGCTGACTTTACGGTGCATTTTTTTGATCAGATCGATCGCTTCGTCGTGATCCTCATCCGTATCGGACAAATCAAAGATCAACAGGCCGTCGGCCCCCTGATCGCTGTACTGTCTTGCCAAAGTGATCACATTGTCCGACAGCACCTTTTTATCGTCAAACCATTTGATTGCCTTTCCCTGATAAATAAAAATAGAGGGAATCAGTCGTTTATAGCTCATTTTTACTTTGTTCTCCTTTACAGACTGCCTTTTGTAGACCATACGCCGGACATTCTGGGTTCTTCCATCGTCGCCATATCCAACGCTTTTCCAAAAGCCTTGAACAGTGCTTCCGCCATATGATGATTATTTCCCGCATCCAGGATCTTCAGATGAAGATTCATGGCTGCGCTGTAAGATACCGCATAGAAAAATTCGCGGATCATTTCGGTATCCAGATCTCCGAGTTTGTCAGATGTAAATTCTGCCTGAAAGTTCAGATACGGACGGCCGGACAGATCGACTGCACACATGGCCAGTGTCTCGTCCATGGGCAAAAGAAAACTTCCGTATCGTTTAATCCCGGCCTTGTCGCCCAACGCATCTGTGATCGCATTTCCTAAAACGATGCCAGTATCCTCCACCGTATGGTGGCAATCTACGTCTAGGTCACCTTTTGCCTCCACTTCCAGATTAAAAAGGCCGTGTCTGGCAAAACCGGACAACATATGGTCAAAAAAGCCGATGCCGGTATGGATCTTGTTTTCGCCTGTTCCGTCCAGACAGATCTTGACCGAAATCTCCGTTTCTTTTGTCTTTCTTACCGAAGTTCCCGTACGTTGTTTCATTTGGCACCTCCCGCTGAGTCCTCTTCTTCAAAACGGACCCGGATAGAATTTGCATGGGCGGTAAGCAGCTCTGCCTCCGCAAAACTTTCGATATCTTTATGTACCGCCTGCAGTGCTTCTCGGGAATAAGAAATGATGCTGGATTTTTTCAGGAAATCATCTACCGACAGCGGTGAGAAGAATTTTGCGGTTCCGTTGGTCGGAAGAATGTGGTTCGGTCCGGCAAAATAGTCACCCAAAGGCTCGCTGCTGTATTCTCCGATAAAGATCGCACCGGCATTTCGGATCTTTGTCATGATCAGATACGGATCTGTCGTCATGATCTCCAAATGTTCGGAAGCGATCTCGTTGGCGATGTCCACCGCATCATCCAATGTATCCGTAAGCAAAATATACCCATAATTATCCAAAGATTTTCGAATGATCTCCGCCCGGGAAAGGGTTTCCAGGAAACGATCCACTTCTGCAGAAACCTGCTCTGCCAGTTTCTTGCTTGGCGTTACCAAAATAGCAGAAGCCAATTCGTCATGTTCTGCCTGGGAAAGGAGATCTGCCGCCACATAACGCGGATTTGCCGTATCATCGGCGATCACGAGGATCTCACTGGGTCCTGCGATCGAATCAATACTCACGTGACCGTACACTGCTTTTTTTGCCAGTGCCACATAAATATTTCCCGGTCCCACGATCTTATCCACTTTCGGAATACTTTCGGTTCCGTAAGCCAAAGCCGCAATAGCCTGTGCCCCGCCGACTTTATAGATTGCTGTAGCCCCCGCTTCTTTTGCAGCCACCAAAGTGTTCGGGTTTACCTTTCCGTTTTTATCCGGCGGTGTCGTCATGATGATCTCATCTACTCCTGCCACCTTTGCAGGCATAATGTTCATCAATACAGAAGACGGATAAACTGCCTTTCCGCCCGGTACATAGACGCCGACTCTGCGCAATGCCGTTACTTTCTGTCCCAGCAGGGTACCGTTTGGTTTGCTGTCAAACCAGCTGTACTGCATCTGTTTCTTGTGATACTCTTCGATGTTTACCAAAGCTTTGCGGATAACCTGAAGCAAAGATGGCTCCACTTCTTTGTAGGCTTCCTGGATTTCTTCCTCCGTTATCTTTATATTATCTGCTCCGATCTCTGCTTTGTCAAATTTCAATGTATAATCAAAAAGTGCGCGATCTTTCTGTGTCCGCACATGCTCTAAGATCTCTGCCACCTGCGCCTCATAGCTGCCATACTGGCTGGGGCTTCGTTTTAACAGATTTTCAAGCAGATTCTGTTTAGATTCTTCTGTCAGTTTTTCGATACGCATAGTTTCCTCCTATTTTGTTTCACTTGTCAGTAAATTTCTCAATTCCGTGATCAATTCTTTGATCCGTTCGTTCTCCATCCGCATGCTGACCGGATTTACGATCATTCTCGCAGAAAGAGAACAGATCTCTTCCAACGGAACCAAGCCGTTTTCCTTTAAAGTAGTTCCGGTTTCCACGATATCCACGATCACTTCTGAAAGTCCCACGATGGGCGCCAGCTCTATGGATCCGTTCATTTTCACCAATTCTACCGTCTGGTGTCGTTTGTTATAAAAATAATTTTTCGCAATGTTCGGATATTTGGTGGCCACACGGATCAATTCCCGGTGCTGCAGCAGTTCCTTTGCCTCCGGAAATCCGCAGACACACATTTTACATTTTCCGAAACCAAGATCCAGTACTTCATGTACCTTTCTTCCCTCTTCTATGACTGTGTCTTTTCCTACGATCCCGATATCCGCTGCGCCGTATTCCACATAGGTCGGCACATCCGGTCCTTTTGCCAGGAAAAATTTCAGTTTCTTTTCCTCGTTGACAAAAATCAGTTTTCTGGAATCTTTATCTTTCATCTC